>JAFSNU010000036.1 GCA_017447325.1 Synergistaceae bacterium
CTAAAAATTAAAATCTCTTATTTTAAGAATTGACTTCCTAACTCTCAACTACTCTTTTAAAAATTTTATCGAGACTTAGAAATTTTTAAATCTCCTCGCCTCAATACCTCGTCCGTAATTCTTTTGTCAATTTACCTGCTGCGCTCTCAAGCTCTTGCTCTCTCGAGTACAACGAAAATAATTATAGCACGTTTTATTTTTACGTCAAGCAAAATTTTTTTAATTTTAAAAATTATTTTTTAATCTTGCTGACGCGCTTGTCATTTAACGCGCAACGTGCTTAATATAGCACAAAAATTTTTTATCTGCAAATAAAAATTTTTAAATTTATTTTTGCTCTGGGAAAAGTTCGGCGATTATGTCCGCAACTTTCTCAATTTTATTTGCCTTGACAACATTGCTGCCGCAGAAAAATAATCCCGTGTCCCAGTTGCCGTTGAACGCATCGACCAACGCCGCAGCTATGCAAAACGTCTCGCGGGTCTTGCGATACTTGCAATGCGTTAAACAATTTGCAAAACACGGCTTGCTCTCGACTTGTCCCTCTAAATATTTTGCGACAAACGGATTTTTAATCGCGCGGCCGGGCAAGCCGGCAGGGCTGTGAATTAAAACAACGTCCTCTTCTTTCGCGTCAAGATAAGCTTGCTTAAATCTCGGCGAGGCGTCGCCCTCTTCAGTGCAGGCAAAGCGAGTTCCCATTTGAACTCCGCTCGCTCCTAACGCAAACGCGCGGTCTATGTCGTCGCGGTTCCAAATTCCTCCGGCTGCGATTACAGGTATATCCGCCTTCATCTCTTCTTTTACATATTTAACAACATCAGGCACGGCCTGCTCAAGCGACAACGCGGGATCATAGACCTGCTCTATAGTCATTGCTCCAAGATGTCCTCCTGCGGTCGCCGGCTCTTCGACTACAAAGCCGTCCGGCACGCGGCCATATTTCTTTTCCCAGTGACGGGTTATTAAGCTCGCTGCTTTTGCCGAGCTTACTATCGGGACTAAAGCCGTATCAGGAAAATCTTTTGTATAGTCGGGCAGTCTCAATGGCAAGCCCGCGCCCGAAATTATAATATCAGCTCCGCCCTCGGCTGCGGCTCTGACCTGCGTGTCATAATCCGTCAGCGCGACCATGCAGTTCACGGCAATAATTCCGCCGTCACCTGCGATCTTGCGGGCTTTAGCTATCGCTTCTTTTATTACTATAACATTTGCTTCAAAATAATTATGCTTCTCAGGATGAAAGTGCGGCGATGCGTGGCAAAGTCCAACGCTCGCGATCGTTCCGACTGCTCCGCACTTGGCCACATGTCCCGCTAAATTTGCTCCAGAAATTTCAACGCCCATTCCGCCCTGAATTAACGGCAGCTTCGGCTGATGCTTTCCGATCTTTAAAATTTTATTCAAGTCCTTAAATATCTCCTTAATTTTTAATTTTAAATTCTTACTTATTTAAAAGCAGTATATCATAATTAAATTAAAATTTATTTTATTAAAGCCTCGTGAGCGCGAACGCCCCTCCGTTATTTGCGTAAGAGATGCTTCACCCTCCGTCACTTCGTTCCACCTCCCCTTAGCAGGGGAGGCAAGAATAAATTACTTGGGCTCGCGTTCACATCAAAAAATTTTAGCTATAAATTTATTCCGGCCGTGTGAGCGCGAACACCCCTCCGTCACCTACGCAAGAAATGCTTCACCCCTCCGACCTCTTCGAGGCCACCTCCCCTTAGCAAGGGAGGCAAGAGAAAACTAAAAAATTTTATCTATAAATTTATTCCGGTCGCGTTATAGAGTGAACGAAACGGGCAACGACTATATAGCTGCATACCCAGCCGAGCGTCGCGCCGAAGCCCGCGAGCAAGAAACAAAAGCGCGTTATAATGTTGTAGTCGTTAATTAAACTCGTGTTCAAGAACGGCAAATTTTCCTGCAGCAAAGACACGCCGGGGAAGTACGTCATCAAAATTCCTGCGACAGCGAGCAATGCGCCTAAGAATGCCAGTAAAGTTCCCTCGAGGACAAACGGCGTCGCTATGTAAGTCCGCGTTGCGCCGACCAAATACATTATGCCGATCTCCTCACGCCGGGAGTAAAGCGAAATATGAATCGTGTTATAAACAACAAGCGCGGTTATTATTACAGATAATATAAACATTATTAAAGCGACGTGCGACGACACGCTCGATAAAGCCGACACCCGCTGCACGACCATTCCGGCATAAATCACGTCGTCTATTTCAGGCATGGCCGATAATTCTTTAACTAAATTTTCAACGTCGTTTGCGTTGTGAACATGAATTTCAAAATTCCATGGGATTGGATTCTCGCCAGGCAAGTCCAACACGCCGGACTGATTGCCCATCTTCTCCTGAAGTTTTGCTAAAGATTCGCTCGGCGAATAAGTCTTCACGTCATATACAGAATTTAATTCACGAATTTTCTGCTCGGCCTCGTCATGATTTGCATCTTTCTTCACGTAAGCCTGAACGACGAGCTCGCTCTCCAATCGCGATAATAAATTTTCGATGTTTAACGAGAACAAAGTCGTGATGCCTAAGATCCAAAGCATCACCGCCGCAGTGATTAAAGTTAACAGCCCTAATATCCAGTGATGAAAGAGCAGGCGTCCCATGTCGCGCAAAATATATCTAAAAGTCGTCATTTCTGCCATAACCTCCTGACTGCTCGTCGCGGACTAAACGCCCTTGATCCAATTCGATTACGCGCTGGCGGCACGAGTTCACTATAATTTGATTATGCGTTGACATGACGACAGTGACTCCGGCCGCGTTAATAGCTAATAAAATTTTCATCACGTCCGACGCAGTTTTTAAATCCAAATTTCCAGTCGGCTCGTCGGCAATAAATAACGACGGCGAGTTCGCCAACGCCCTTGCGATTGCCACGCGCTGCTGCTCGCCTCCGGATAATTGCGCCGGCTTCATAAATCTTCTGCGCCATAAGCCAACCTGATCTATAACTTCGTTGGTCCGATACTCGACTATCTTCGGCGGCACGGCCATAGCTTCCATTACAAACGCTATATTATCATAAACGTTTAAAGTCGGAATTAATTTAAAATCCTGAGCGACAAGTCCGACGTCGCGTCTATAAAACGGAATGTCGGCCTTGCGCATCTTCCGCAAATCATAATCGCCTGCATAGACATTGCCTCGGGTCGGCAGAAGCTCGCGCGTTATCAATCTAAGCAAAGTGCTTTTGCCCGAGCCGGTCGCGCCGATTATATAGACAAACTCGCCTTTCTTAATATCCAAATTTATATCGCGAAGGGCGACGATGTCAGGCTCAAAAATTTTGCTCACGCCTGAGAAACTAATCTTCATGCAATAAAATTTTTCCTTTCGTGTTAAAATTAATTTAAATTAAATTTTAATTTTAATAAAACTTTTATAAAAATAAACTCGAAGTTTTTCAACTACATTTTCAACTACAAACACGCCACGTAAATTTAATTATCATAATTAATTGCACCCGCGTTTACAAAAATAAACTCGCAAAAATTTTTTGTGTTATAATTAATTAAATCAATCAAACTTTCGCAAGACTAAACTCCAAGTTTTTCAGCTACATTTTCAGCTACAAACACGCCGCGTAAATTTAATTATCATAATTAATTGCACTCGCGTTTATCAAAATAAACTCGCAAAAAATTTTTCGCAGGCTTTAAAAATTTTTATCAAACTTTTATATATCCCGCGATAAAAATTTTAATGCTTAATATATCTCGCACGTTCTTCGAGAGCTTTATCCGCGTCGAGGCTCGCCCAAAGTGCAAGGGCTATGTCCTGAATCAAAAGTTTTTTGCGCTCGCGTAACTCGTCCCACAAGTCCTGAGGCATGAACGCCCAGATATAAAAATTTGAGCCGCTGTCATTGCCGGGCTTCGTCAAAATTAAATATCCCGTCGGCGGATTATAAATTATTAACGGCACAGCGTTCTGCGCAATAATTCTTTTAACGACTAAATCAGGGAAGCCTAACTCCTCAAGCTCCGCGGTGATATTTTCGTCGGGCGTTTCCTGCAGCGAGAACCAAATTTTAATTTGGTCTTTAAATTTTTCGAGCAAAGCAGGGTCGGCCTTGACCCAAGCCCTTAGCCGATTAGTCACGTCAAATTCTTTGCGGGCTAAAGCAAAGCGCAAAGTCCAGTAAGCTTTAATTAAAAATTCATCGCCGGTCTGCTCCATGTTATTTATAAATTCCTGTTCGTTCTGCAATAAAAAATCTCCGTAAAAAATTTGATTGTCGTGCATTAACTGCCGCAAGATCATCACAGTCGGCAGATGATCGCCGGGCGGAGTCATCTGCGAGAGCAAATTATTTTTTAATTGATTGACTGCGTTGGCCGGCAAAATTATCGGCGGCAGCTCATAATCATCCTGAGTCTGATTTATTTTTAAACTCTCGTTGTCGTAGAGATGAACGGCTTGAGGTTCGCTGCCCGGGCGCATGACCGTCCAATTTTCATAAAAGCCCGTGCCGTCGGCTGAGCCTAATAGATACATGTTGTGAGGCAGCAGAGCTATAACGCAAGGGCCGTCGGGCGCGGATATTCCTTCCGGCGTGAAGGGCGGCAGCTCCGCAAGCGTCCCGTTGGACATTAATTCAAAAGTCAAAATATTTTTCTCCCTTAATTAAAAATTAAATTTAAAATTAAAATTTTTTAAATTTAGCGAGCTATCGCGAAATTTTGATTTCATAATGTTTTATAATTATATTATAAAATTTTTGTAAGCAACTTAAAGAGTTAAGACTTTAAAAATTTTTGCAGGCTTGCGTAATTTTAAATTTTAAAATTTTTATGAGCTTGTGAGATTTTAAATTTAAAATTTTTTGCGGGCTTGTGAATTTTAAATTAAAAAATTTTTGCGGGCTTGAGAGATTTTAAATTTAAAATTTTTTACGGGCTTGCGAGATTTTCAATTTAAAAATTTTTGTTGAAGGAGTGAGGTTGATTTGACGGAACGCGGGATTTTATTTTTTGACGGCGGCATGGGGACAATGCTTCAGGCGCGGGGACTGAAGCTCAGAGAGCTGCCCGAGTCGTTGAATTTTACTCACCCTGATTTGATAAAGTCCATTCATCAAGAATATTTAGCGGCCGGCTCGGACTTTATCACGACTAATACTTTTGGGGCGAATAAATTTAAATTAAAAAAATCTAATATATTAGTGGATGACGCTGTAGGCCATGCTGTGAAAATTGCGCGGGATGCAGTGAGCGAACACAGCAAGGGCTTTGTCGCGCTTGATATAGGGCCGACGGGACGTGTGATGTCGCCTTACGGTGACGCGTCGTTCGATGAGATTTATGAAGCAGTGAGCGAACAGGTCAAGGCAGGAGTGAAAGCCGGGCTTGATAATAAGCATGGCGATATAGTTTTGCTTGAGACTTTCACTGATCTTAAAGAAATTAAAGCGGCTGTGCTTGCTGTTAAAGAAAACTGCGATTTAAAAATTTTCGCGACGATGAGCTTTGAAGAGAGCGGCAGGACGTTCTTCGGGACGAGCGTCGAGAGCATGGTAATGACGCTTGAGGATTTAGGCGTGGCTGCGTTAGGCGTTAACTGTTCGCTTGGACCGGCGCAGCTTGAGCCGATCGTTAAAAAAATTTGTGAGTTGTCGCATATTGATGTAATAGTTCAGCCGAATGCAGGTCTGCCGGTGATGAAGAACGGAGTGTCGAGCTACGACGTTACGCCGGACGAGTTCGCTGAAATAACTGCGAGATTTGCAAATTACGGCGTTAAATATTTAGGCGGATGCTGCGGGACTACGCCGGAGCATATTAATAAAATGATTAACGCTGTGCAAGCTGAAAATAAATTTGTTAAGCGCAGTGCGCCGAATTTGACTGCAATATGCTCGAGTTCGCAGAGCGTAATTTTTGATAATGACTTTATTATAATAGGAGAACGTTTAAATCCAACCGGGAAAAAATTATTGCAAAATGCTTTAAGAGCCGGCGACATGGATTATATTTTAGGCGAGGCGTTAAAGCAGCAGGAGCAGGGCGCGGATATTCTTGACGTTAATGTGGGCTTGCCGGATGTTAATGAGCCTGAGTTAATAGCTCAAGTTGTGAATAAAATTCAAGGCGTGTGCGATCTGCCGTTACAGCTTGACTCGTCAAATTATGACGCTTTAGAGTCAGCCGCGAGAGTTTACACGGGCAAGCCGTTAATTAATTCTGTGAGCGGCAAGGCTGAGAGCTTGAATAAAGTTTTGCCGATTGTGAAGAAATACGGCGCGTGCGTGCTTGGCCTGACGCTTGACGATAACGGAATTGCAGAGAGTGCTGAAGCTCGTTTAAAAGTTGCTGAAAAAATTATTAAAGCGGCTGAGAGCTTAGGCATCGCGCGGCGGAATATTTTGATTGACTGCTTGACGCTCGCGGCTTCGGCTCAGCAGGAGTTAGTTAGAGAGACTTTAAAGGCTGTAAGATTAATTAAAGAAAATTTAGGCGTTAAAGTGACGCTTGGAGTTAGCAACGTTAGTTTCGGACTGCCGGAGCGGAAATTATTAAATCGGGTAATGCTTGCGGCGGCTTTAGCTCAAGGGCTTGACGGCGCGATTATGAATCCGGCTGACTCTGGAATGCGCGAGACCATAGCGGCCTGGCGTTTATTAAATAATATTGATAAGGACGCGAAAGATTATATAGCTTACTGCGCGAAAAATTTTGATAATAAAAATAAAGAGCCGGAGAAAGTTTTAAATTTAAATAATGATATTAA
>JAFSNU010000340.1 GCA_017447325.1 Synergistaceae bacterium
AAGGAAAATATTTGCGCCTCTCAGCAAGATGCCGGAATTAGAGAATGTAAAATATCTCGACAGAATAAGCATTTGGGAGAAGAGCATCACTCAGCCCATGGCTTTACGTCAAAGAATAGGATTTTCCCGCAAGCAAGTTGATAAATTTATTGGCCTCGGGCGCGGGTGCTTGACGCGTTATGAAAAAGGCGACAGCGAAATTCCGTTAGATGTTGCGGAAGATTTGGCGAAATTATATAATGTCTCTATGGATGAGATAAGAAAAGTTTTTGCGTCTGTCCGTCGGCCTCGGCTGCGTAAGCCGAATTTTGATTTATTAATAAGTATCCGTCGGAAAAATTTTAAAAATTTAGGGGAAGAGCTTCGGCAAAAATATAAAGCAAAAGACACACAAAAAGACACACAATAAACTAATTGATTTTTGGAAAGTCAGTAAACATCGCGGAGTTCAAGGCGTATGTGATGGCCCTTACCTCCACCATGAGTATAAAAAATCTTTAATAAAAATTCTTAAAACGCCTTAAAAAAGGGCGTTTTTCTTTTAAACTTTAACTTTAGGAGTAAAAAATAAAACAACGATTGGCGAATTAGCACAAGAGTGGCTTAAAAAGCGCATGAGCTATAAAAAATTATTTGCGATTAAATATATATATTTATCCTGCATTTAAAGACACGCTGATTATAGAAATAACTTCCGGCGCGATTTTAAAGCTTTGCCGAAATATTGAAGCAAGGGGTACAGTTGAAACAGCTGCAAGAGTGCAAGCTGTTATTGGACAAATGTTCAGATATGCCATAGCAACAGACAGGGCTGATTATGATCCAACTATAGCTTTAAGAGACGCGTTGCAGACAAGAAGAGTAAAACACATGGCCACTATAACAAAACCAGCTGACATAGCTTTATTAATAAAAAACATAAATAACTATACGCGCTTTATAGCTAAATGTGCATTAAAATTTTCAGCATTGGTCTTCTGCTGTCCCGGGGAAATCAGACAGGCTGACTAAATGGGCTGTAAGGTTGGAGTGAAATTGATTTTGATAATGCTGAGTGGCGCATACCGGCTGAAAATATGAAAATGCGCCGTGAACATATCGTCCCTTTATAAAGTCAAGTTATAAAAATTTTGGAAGATTTAAAATGCTTGACCGGCGAATTTAAATATTTATTTCCGGCCGCAGGAAATTTTAATTTGCCGATGAACGCGGATACCGTGAGAGTTGCTTTAAGGACTATGGGCTTTAGCAAGAGTGTTATCACGCCGCACGTCTTTAATCCCGATGTGATAGAACGGCAGTTAAGTCATACTGAAATAAATCAAGTCAGAGCGGCATATAATAGAGCCGAGTATTTGCCTGAAAGAATTAAAATCATGCAGTTGAGTTATAATAATAACATAGCTTTTTATAGCCGTCTAAAACACGCCATTTTGCAAGCTGAGGACTTGTGGAGCGGCGTAATTTTATTTAATTTATATCTGGATACATCTCTTTCAGCTTTAATCCTAAAAGCCTAAAAGCCCAATTACTTCCCTGATAGCAGGGGCAGCGCGTTGATTAGCATAACGCTCTTTCAAGATATGCCGCCATGCTCTTAAATTCGCAGTAATGCCGAGCTTTGCCGCCGTACAGTTGGGAAGAAACGAACGCTCTTGCTGAGGTCATACGCCGGACGCGATGAATTTACTGAGAACTCGACAGACTGACGCCATAAAATTAAATCGCTTGCGTCAAGTTCAGGCACGGGCGTGATAACTTTTAGCGGCTCTTTAGACAAATCTATATAACACTGCGACGGATGGGAATACACGAGATCTAGCCTGTGTCTTACAATCTGATGGCTTATCGAGTACGGCACTGTAAGCATGAACGAGACGCTCTCATGCCGGACTTGACCAGCTTGCCTATAAACTCATCACTCGCTGCCTTGTCGCTGCTTATGGAGCCGTTGAATCATGCGCACGATTTTAATACACTCAGCATATTTATATATAATTATACTTATGTTTTTGATTGAAAATGATTAGAATATTAAAAACTAATTTTAAATTTAAATTTAATTTATAGAAAGTGGAATTTATCATGCGCCGAGCAGTCATGTGAGCTGAAACAGCTATGCACGTGCTGCATTTATATTGCTCGGGCATGATGTAATCCTGATTTTAGATTTTAATTCCAACTAAATCTTAATCTATTTTAATCTAAAACTCTTCCAGTTATGCCTCGTGCCTGAGACAAGCAAGCTAAATCTTTACTTTAAATTCGACTGTGTGTATTCGCCGCAGCTGTGTGTAACTGGGTGTGAACTGTCTTTAGTTTTAATTTTAATAATCTTACGCGAGAACGCCTGACAGAACTTGAAAGCGGCCTGCGGCTTGTCTTGTGATTATTTAATATGCCTTATGCTCGTGCTGCCCGGCTGTATGGCTTTAGCTGAGTATATCTTAATTCCAAATCTCAAGGACAATACTTCAACACAGGTTTATATATACTTTATCGCTGATCTGACTGCTGCAGCAGCCTTTAAAAGCCGCAAAATTTTCTATATATTAAGATATAAAGCTCCGTTCTATGCTCTTGTCTTTATACTACTGGCTGTCTATGACTATTTAACACTGAAGACCGAAATACTCGTACTGCCGTACTTTCCATGGTGCGGCCAACTCGCTCTTGCTGCTCTTCAGCGGCTACTTTTACGGCTTATAACAGGAACTGCATGCGGATGCAGCCGCACCGCTGATTACTGGCTATCTCCGTTCATGAAGCTATTAGGCGCTATCCCGTATCAGTTATCAGGCGGAATAGCGCAAAGGCTTGCTTTAATACGCAGAACTTCTGGGCTTTCGGAGCTTAATTTATTTAAATTATAAATTAAATTTATTATTATTTAAGAAAGTTTTGAAAGTTAAGTTTGCAGCACTTGTTTTATTGTGTTTAGCATTTATGGCCTCGGGCGCGTTCGCTATGACGCCTGAGGCTAAAGAGGCTGAAGAAGGCGCGCTAGAAGAAGGAACCGGCTTATGGCCAGACTATACGCATCAGCTATAACGGGCGTTGTGCACCGGCTCAGCTGTCATTGCGCATGCAAAGTGCTTTTATGCTTAAGAGGGCATTAAAAAGGGCGTCACGTTCCGAGTTCTGACTTGCGATGCAGAACGGTGAGATAGCCGGGGTTATATTAAGCGATCAGTTCACGCAGAAATTCTTAGCTGACGGCAAGCTGGCCTTTGACGATGACTTTAAATGCATTCATGCTGTAGCGAGCGCGCTGTGCGAGCAGAGCCCGATAACGGTTAAGAAGATTACGCGAGCTCATGCTAAAGCCCGTAAATGGCTTCAGGACAATCCTGAGGAAACGGTGAAGATAATGCTGGAGAAGAAGTGGGCTTCCTGCGAGCCTGAGAGAGTCCTTGCGTATCTCAAGATTTTTAATTATGACGTTAATTAAAGTCATTGATAACTATAAGAGCTTCGGCATTCTGGACGCCAAACGCGACACTAAAGAGATTTTAGACCGTGTCTGGAGTCCTGTACTCTAAATTATTTACAAAATTTTTCAGTTTTTCAGGCGGTTGGTATTCATGAACATTAAGAAATTATTAATGGCGTCATTCATGCTGCTGCTTGCTGCGGCAGCCGCCTATCTTATGATTCCGTCATTTAAAAATTTTATTGATTCTATATTCGCCGCCTTCGTATCAGGTGACTTTACGGTCATGCGCAATTTTGTCGCTGAGTACGGAGTATGGGCTGCCGCTGTCTCGTTCTGCCTTATAATTACGCTTGCCAACGCAAATTTATTCGGCTGGATCAAGGGCGCTGCCTGTCATGGTCAAGTGCGATGATCGGAGCCGCGTTATGCTTTTATATCTCAAGAAGCTTAGGGCGCGGAGCTGCCGAGAAGCTCACAAGTAAAGCCGGACTGAAATCTATAGACAAATTTTTTGAACGTTACGGGACGTACAGCATTTTAATCGTAAGGCTGCTGCCGTTTATATCTTAGAAATTTCGGGATGATGGGCGAGTGTGTGCCGGAGCTCTGACTAAACGCGAAAAGGCTTTAATCGCCCTTGCAGTGGCGCATGCCGTGCAGTGTCCGTATTGCATAGACGCTTATGCGCAGAGCTGCCTTGAGAACGGAGCGAACGAAGAGCAGATGATGGAGGCCGTACACGTTGCCTTTGCCATACGCGGCGGAGCGTCTTTAGTTTACGGCGTGCAAATGAAGAATGTAATTAAAGATCTTTTATTAAATTAATTAAATTTAAAATGATTAAGAATTTTGAAGAGCGAATCACGAGTCCGGAGTTTAAAAGGACTTGCGGGCATTTAAACGTTATGCAGGTTTATTTAGGACGGCTGTGCAATTTAGCCTGTAAACACTGCCGCATGGAGGCAGGGCCTGACAGGACGGAGATAATGACGCAAGTTATAGATGAATTTCATCAAGGCTCTTTATATTATCGGCGTTCCTGCTAAGATACTGCGCAAGATCTATGGATAGCGCGTTAATAATCTTTTCGCGTCTGCCGATAGGCCGTGAGACTAAGACACGGCTTGCCGGATTGCTGACCGAAGCTGAGCGTGAGAGGCTGAACATCGCGATCTGGCAGGATGTATTTAATGCTGTCTCAGGCTTGCGTGACATGATTAATCTTGATGTATATTATATTGAACCGGCAGCGGCAGCATATAATATTATGCTGAATTTATCGCGCGAACAATGTTCAGGCAGTCTCGGCATCAGGATGTCTCAGGCCATGCATGAGATATTTAAATATAAATATAGACGTGTCTGTTTGATTAAAACGCATTTAAAATACTTGAGAGCAATGACGCAGTAATAGGCGCAGCACTTGACGGAGGCTGCTGGCTTATTTATATCTGAAGCGTTTAATCTATCCCCGCGTTCATGGGGTAAGGCACTGTGTTTCAAACGACGTTTGAATGAATACATAACAAGCGGCTTATGCGATGCGCTGCCGAACATAGATACTCCGGAAGACATATCTGCGTTCTTAAATTTAAATCAGCTAGACACGCATACAGCAAATATGCTGAACTCGCTAAATTAATTTTAGACGCGTTATGCTGTTATGCTGGTACAACGTCCTCAAGAAGTCCTGAAGATGAGTATAAATCCTGCAGTTTTAATCATACCGGCGTGGACGGAACAGCTATTCAGTCACAGTATTAAGCCCTGGCTCTATAACAGGCGTTACAGTTAGAACTTACTTACTTATATATAACTAAAAATCATGATTATTACTATTACTGAAAACATAAAGTAATCTGGTATGATGACAAAGAATATGTATTATTTGCATTAAAGAGACGTGCGGCAAAGAGCTTAAAGAAATGCTCACCGCCCGTTTGACTCTAAAATAGCGCGGTCTTACGACAGAGCTGATTTTGGAATGGCGCTTGTATGTTTTGAATTAGAGATAAATTACGAAGCGCATCAAGCAAGTTATAAATATTGCATTGCTCCGATAATACATAACGAAGAGACTATCCCGCATTTTATAGCTAATAGTGCGCTTGTTATTTAATCTCATTCAACGCCTGAATTGGTAAGGGTAGAGACTTACCTCACATATTATGACGGCTTTAGGCTTTAATAGTGATGGAGAATGCGAAATGTCCACAAAATCTGAATGTAGCGATTACTGAGCGCGTTGGATACTTTGCAAACACTCTTTTCCCTACTGGTAACAAAAATCAGGATAAAGTTCCTAATTTGTCTGAAAGTTCAAGGCCTGTCACGCTTGCGCCGTTTAAATCCGGTTTGACTTTGAACAATGTGCTGCTTGATAAATATATAAAGCCGTTGCTGGCCTCTACGAAGCATCTTTTGCCGTTGAGTCCAGCGTCTAAACTTACAGCGTTAATCTGAGTTTCAAATAAAGTTTTGGTGTCGTTGCCCGGCTTTAATGACATAAATATTCTGTTATCGTTTGCGGTCTTGACGGCCAAGAACAAGTCATCTGACACCGGCGAGTCTGACTTCGCTTTAAGGGGCAACGTCTCATTAGAGTTTAAGACTTACGGCTTGGCGGTGAGATTAATTCCGTCCTTGACGAGATAGCTTAGCGTGCGAACTTATAGAATGAAAGCGGAGTGTATTACTGCTGGCGGTTATGACACAGATAAAATAATAACTGAGCGACAGCTGGAATCCTCCGAAAAATCAAGAAAAGCCAACGTGAATATTGACGCCTTAATTAATAGGCGGGCGTTTGAGTATAGAGCGGACGTCAGCGAGAAGCTCGAGCTGGGAAGGACTAGGAAGAGCGAGACTAACGAGTTCGGACAGGCAACTATAGCGCAGGGCGAGGGCTTATATGACGGGCTTAATTTGCCGTTTGATCCGGCTGATTTAAGGACGGAGAGCGGGGAAAATCTGATAAAATACTCACGCCGGACGGCTCAAGCACGCTTGGGGTGATTGCTAAAGCTATGAAGTCTCAAGACGGCACGGAATTTCCGGCGGGTAATATTCAAGCTAACGCCGGGGCTGTGCAGTATGCTGAAATACACCATGGCAATGAGATGCGCAAAGCCGGATACAGTAATGCAAGAGAATTTTTGTTTGATATACTCGCTAATTATGAGAAAATTTACAAAGTCAGAGATTAAGCATTAATATTAACAGCACATAGTAACGCTAAAGCGAGTATAAAATCTGTTGTAAGTCTCAAACGAGATAATAACGTAGATTATATAGTCAATGATGCAGGAATTGTGCGCAATCAATACTTGAAAAATAAAGAGCTGCTTGATATGAGGGGCTTAACCTCGCCCCCAGTCCTTGGCAACGGGCGGGGCTTGGTATTACAGCGACAAAATCGACGTTAAAGCATCTGCAAGAACTTGGCTATGTCGAAATTATTTCTAACGACGAACGCTGTAATCGCTACAAGCTCAAAGGCCGGACACAAAGTCCTACACCCAGGACACAGTGTCCTACTAACAATAATACAATTAATAATACAATTAACAGAACATTTAACAAAAGCGATTATAAAAAACTTTTGAGCAAAGTCGTAAGGATAAGGAAGAGACTTTACGGCGCGAACGTGAGGAAGCCCCGGAAGCATGGGAGCGCTTTATGGCCGATATTAAAGAAAGGGTGTTAAAGCATAATGGACAAACGGGAACAAACTAAAATGGCGCTGAATTTATTGCTTGAGCAAATCGCGGCGGCAAGGGACACAAGCTGTGCGGGACGTAGCTGCAGATATTGCCCTAATCAGTGAAAATATTATTTAGAAGAACTAAAAACTCAAGATTATTAAAGCGCATATTTGACATTATGAGACTGGTTCAGGCCGGAGCAAGCCGGTTCAGAGTGATTTACGAGAAAACCCGCGTTAATTTCGCAGGGAAACTCACCGGCGGATTTTGATCGAACTTGCTCTCGCTCTCGTGAACGATACCGGCCTCTGTCGTGTTGCTGACGATAATTTCCAAGTCTTTGCTGCGTGCAAGCTCTAATACTTTATCCCAGCCCTGCTCTGCGTACGGGTTAATCGCTCTGATGCATGAAGATATAACGCGCTTCGCATCGACCTTAACGCCCTTTTCATTGCCGCGCAAATACAGCGTGTAAAGTCCCTCTTGCTTATTAATAATTTCAGCAAGCCCCGGCGCGATCGGCTGAAGCAAAACTGCTTTAGCATTAAAGCCCGCATTCTCGTTAGCAATGTCAATAAAGTAATCGACAAACGCCCGTAAGAAATTTCCCTCGCCGAACTGCATGACCTTCTCCGGCGCGTCCTTCAACACAAATCCGTCATAGCCGGAAGCTTTAAGAACTTCATAATTAAGCTGTGCCATTTTTATTTAGCTCCTTTAAATTAATTTAATTTAATTTCTATAATATTTTAATTTTAATTAAAAATTTAAATAATAAAATATTTAATTGTAAATTTAAAGTTTTTACTCAAGTATTAAAGCAGGGAATATAAGTACACTGCAAGCTTATTAAGAGTTTCATCCCTGTTATATTTTCTTAATTCACATTCCCATATGACAATAACATTCCATCCGGCAGCGCGTAATTTTTCATAATTAGCGGCATCCCTTGCCCGGTTCTTTTCGAGTTTTGTCTGCCAGTAAAGTATATTTGACTTAGGCATCTTAAAATAACTGCAGTTTTCATGCATGTGCCAGAAACAGCCGTTTACAAAAACCATTGCTTTATATTTAGCAAGAACGATATCAGGACAGCCTGGAAACCGCTTGTCATTTTTTCTGTATCTGAAGCCTTTTGCAAATAAAAATTTTCTTACAGTTTCTTCTGGTCCTGTGCCTTTGCTTTTAATACTTTGCATATTACGGCGTCTGTCCTCGCTACTGAGATTATCTGCCATTTTTATAAATATTTTACGGCTTAGAAAAGTCCATGAAGAACTGCTCGTCGTCAAGTTTATAAAAGACTATGTCGATTCTGCCGTAATTTTCAAAGTCTTCTCGTGTTACGTAAGCTCCGTTTGCAAGACCCAGCCTGTTCCTAAAATATTCGCCTATTAAAGAATTATTATGAGGAGTGGATATGCCTTTGCCGTTATCCTGCCCTACGCTGAGAATAAGGCTTTTGCCATCGTCAGTCAACGCCAAAAACGGGACTTTTCTCGGCGGGAAAAATCCTGAATTTGCAATATCTGACGGAACAGGAATATATGCCTCGTTTCTATTTCTATTTTCACGGTGTCCCCAGTTAATTCCAGAATGTTTCCCGGTCTTGCCGCTTCTTTTGCTTATAAAAGAAAGCACAGCTTTTTCTACTCCCAAGCCTTCAATTGAGACAGGCGAAAGCTCTTCCTCCTGTGCCTGCTCATTAACGGCTGCAAATTTAGGATGTCTTTTAGTTATTAATATTTTATCCTCAATCTCAGGATGGGTGCAGTACATAGTATAAGGCTCTACACTGTCGAGATACCTGCAGGCTTCGTCTGCCTCGCATTCTTCCATTGCTTCAAACTGCATGCCGAAGAAAGCTTGATATGAATAATTTGCGGAGCCTAAAAAAGCTGTGAACGGCCTGCCGTTTTTTTCCCATAAATAAATTTTTGCATGAACCGGTTTGCCTTCGATAATATACCGGCACGTTAATTTAGATTCGTTGCCTTCCTGTCCGAATGTCATTAGATTTTTGAAGCCTTCATGAACGGGTTTAAAAAGTCCGTCCTTGCCGCACATGCCTATAATTAAGTCAATATTAATATTTTTGCCAAAGCGTTCTTGAATTTCTCCAAAATGCCATGAAACCATTGTATTGGCAGCATATCCGGATAAAATTCGCAAGCTGTCAGCACCGTTAGCCACAGGCTCAATCAGTATTTTTTCCCTAAGCTCATAAGAATCTGAAAACATAAAAGTCTGACTCCTTTTTAATCTTATTTACTCGTTAATATTAGCGTCTTCAAATTCATAAGGAATGTTCGCAAAGCTGTTTAAGACAGCTTCAAAAATAATTTTTGCTCCTCTGCAGGGCACAGCCATTCCTATTTGTCTGCGAACGCTTTCTTTCGAGCCTTTGAATATATAATCGTCCGGGAAAGTTTGCAGTCTGGCTCTTTCACGGTTAGTAAGAGCGCGAGGCTCTGACCAGTGGTAAACGTGCGTGCCTCCGCCTCCGCTGCCGGTGACCGTATAAGCCGGCTTGTCCGGATCAAGACGCCTGTATATCTGGCTTATTTTAACGCCTTTTACATTAAGTTGCAGTTCCTCAGGCAAATCAGCTGTAAAAGCATTTTCGCCGGGCTTTATATAAC
>JAFSNU010000341.1 GCA_017447325.1 Synergistaceae bacterium
CCTACCTTTCTTAAAAATTATAAAATTTATACATCATTACAACAGTTTTATAAGTTTTGGCTAACTGTTAGTAAGCCTTCATGTTTTAATTAAATTTTAATTAAAAATAATAAACTTAAATTAAAATAAAATTATAACACTAAAATAAAATTTATATTTTTTAATCGCGTTATAATTTTAATAATAAATTTATTAAATTTATTTTATTGACGGAGATTTTACATGCGCAAAATATTTTTGAGTTTGATTTTAATTTTAATTTTATTTAATGCAGCTCAAGCGGAGAGCGCGAGATTATTATTCATCGGCGACATCATGGCTCACGATCAGCAATTAAAAGCGGCTAAAACTAAAAATAATAATTACAATTTCAAGCCGCAGTTCAGACGCGTGAAGCCGTTATTTGAAAATGAATTTTTAGTCGGCAATCTCGAGACAGTCTTTGCCGGAGCTAATAAAAAATATTCGGGCTACCCGTTATTTAACACGCCGGATATATTAATAGAAGATCTTAAAGAGAGCTTAGGCATAGACTTTTTGACGCTCGCGAATAATCATATTTTTGACAAGGGCGAGGCCGGAGCGCGGCGCACGGCTGAAGTTTTAGAGAATGCTGAAGTCCCTTGGACAGGCCTTGGCCTTGACATTAAAGACGACTCGGGCGAGATTATAAAATCTATTACTGAGAACGACGCGGTGTTAATAAATTATAATGATTTAAAATTCGCGTTTATTAATTTAACTTACGGCAGCAATTTAAAATTTGCAATGCAAGACGTTAAGCTAAATATAATTTCACATAAAAATATAGAGCAGGCTGTTAATAACGCAAAGGCTTTAGAGCCGGATATAATTATCGCGTGCTTTCACTGGGGCAACGAATATCAGTTCAAGCCGAGCACGCATCAGCAGGACGCGGCTAATTATGCTTTAGAGTGCGGAGCTGATTTGATAATCGGAACGCATCCGCATGTCCTGCAGCCGGTTGAAATTAGAGATTATGACACGTCAAGCCCGAAAGCCATTGCCTGGTCGCTTGGAAATTTCGTATCGTTTCAGCGGACTTTGCCCCGCGAGCGCAGCATAATTTTAGCCGTCGAATTTTCGAAAGATTTAAATAATAATAAAGTTAGAATAACGCGCGTGTCAGCAGCTCCGCTTTATGTGATCGCGCCGGGCAATTTCAAAACTGAAGTTACTTATGCCGGCTTTGATAATAAAACTATAAGCAAGCTTGACTTTAAAAATATTTCTAAAAATAATTTAGCTAAGCTTAAAACTATTGGCCGCGCTGTGCTGGAGTTCTTAGGCGCAAATAATTTAGAGCAGGCCGACGAGTACGGATTTTATACTTTATGGGACGAGAACGAGCCTGAAAATTTGCCGGTTGCAAAACGCAAGAGCCCGAAATAAATGTTAAATTTAAAATTTATTTACTCAAAATTTAACCGCTTTAAAATCTCGCGCAGCTCCCTAAATCTTGCGTACTTAAAAAACGCTATGCCTAATAAGCTCCAGATTATTAAGCTTATATAAGACTCAAGTTTTAACGAGCTCGCTATGCCCGGGACAGGCGCTAATAAAAGAAACGCAAATATAACGGCAAAGATAAAGCCGAGCGTGCCTAAAAATATTCCGGACTTATCGTTGGATAAGCCGCTGTGAAATGCGTTGAGCGAAAATTTACGCGCGGCAAGCGACGTATAGCCGTAAGCAATGGCCGCGCCCAGCGACGCCATGTCAACAACCCATCCCAGGACTGAACGGCCTAAAAGAGTCGCGAGCATAGATATAATAGTTAAAAATATTATCGCGTTGATCGGCGCGTCATGTTTATTTTTCTTTGAGAAAAATTCCGGCAGCACACCCTCGTCAGCAAGTGAACATAAAAATTTGCTTGTAATTATATAAAAGCCTAACAAGCCGGTTATAATTGCTGAAGCCGCAGCTGCGCTTAAAATCGCAAGGCCTAAGCCGCCCAAAATTTCCCACGCAGCGTAAAACGTCGGGACGGCAATTATCCTGTGAAGATTAGGAAGATCGTCCATGTACTCAACCCAGTTTGAATACCAGTCCGGAATTATGGACGCTGCCATTAAAGCTAAAAGACCGTAAGCAAATCCGCCGCATAATATCGCTGTGTCCATTACGATTTTATGCTTATTTGATTTCTTATTAAATTTAAATTCAAGCAGCAAGTGCGGCACTGTGTCAAAGCCGACAAACGCCCACGGAGCTACGGCAGCGACCGAAAAAATTCCGGTGATAATTTCAATAAAGCTCGAGCCTTCAGAATTTTTAGACGGCGCAAAGAACGGGCTGAAATTAGCAGCTGAAACTTTTGGACTTAACACGGCGGCTATCAGCATCGC
>JAFSNU010000342.1 GCA_017447325.1 Synergistaceae bacterium
AATGGAGCTGTTAATCATGGGAGATTTATCGAAACATTTTTCAAGCAAAGAGTTTGCGTGTAAATGCGGCTGCGGGTTTGCTCAGGTCAAGCCGGAGCTGATTACTAAACTCGAGAAGTTAAGAGAGCTGTGCGGGAATAAGCCATTAAAAATTAATTCAGGCTGCCGGTGTGCAAAGCATAATAAAACTGTCGGAGGCGCGAGTAAGAGCCAGCATTTATACGGCACAGCTGCTGACGTTGCGTTAGTCCCGGGATTAAGCGTTGACGAAATGGCGAAGCTTGCTGAACAGGCGGGCTTTGACGGAATAGGCAAATATAACGGGCGTATTCATGTTGACGTTAGGGGCTATAAGGCGCGGTGGGACAATAGAAAATAAAATCATGAGCGATTTAATTTTTGAGATAGTTCTTGCGTTGTTATATCTTTCGGGCTTCTTTTTGCTGGGCTACGAGATAGGCCGGCGCGATAATGATAAGCGAGGCGGCAGTAATGGCTGATTTAATAATTTTGATTATGTTTTTAATATTATATTGCGCGGCTTGCTGCGCGATAGGGTATGATTTCGGCGGGAATGAAAATGAGAGGACACCGAAAGAGAGTGAGGCTATAGGCAAGTATCTCTTACTATTTATGTTTGTCACGTTTTTAATTTTAGGCCCGATCATGTCGTACTTAGGCGCGTTATGTTTTATATTTAGCGTTGAAATAGGATATTCAGTGAAATGCGGGAGGCGGTGATTAAGTTATGATAGAACATTTAGATTGGATAGCTGGCTTTATTGGAGCGGCGTTCGGCTGGTACTTTGGCAAGCTCGACGGATTTTTGTATGCGCTCTTGGCCTTTTCAACGGCTGATTATATTTCGGGCGTAATGGCCGCGTGGACGAAAAAAGAATTATCAAGTGCGGTCGGCTTTAAGGGTATTGCGGGCAAAGTTATGATATTTGCGCTGGTCGGAGTTGCAAATGTGCTTGATATGCTTTTGTTCGGACAGGCCGACACGTTGCGGACGGCTGTAATATTATTTTATATTGCTAATGAAAGTCTGAGCGTAATCGAAAACGCAATAAAATTAAATGTGCCGATACCGGACGCTCTGAAAGACAAATTAACGCAGCTGCACGGCTCAAGTCAAGAGATAAGCAATGACAAAAATAATAACGAAGAAAAGAAAAAGAAAAAATAACGGGGCTGAAATGCCCCAATTTTTTTATCTTGTCAAAAAACGCACTTTTTGAGCAGATGAAAAATTAACTGCTCAATTTAGGCAATTTTGATATAGCCGCGTCAATCATGTTTTGTACATCTTCAGCCGTGAGCTGCGGCTTGCGCAAACCTTTTATAAATTCTAATAACGCAGGGGCAAAAGTTGTCAGCGCAAGAAAAAGCGTCAAGACAGTAAATCCCCAATATACTGTAGTCTGAACACTATCCACACGAGCATTCACGCTGTTAATTCGCTCGTCAAGCATTTTAATCTCGGCTTTTAATTCAGTCCGAGACTTTTCGTTATCAGCTTTAATTTCAGTTATCGTCTTTTCAAGCAGCATTTCCATTCTGTCCATACGCGCATTAAAAACATCTTGTCTAACATAAACACTTTCAATATCTGTCGCTGTAGCCATAAAAATCACCCCTTATTTAGCCGCTTGCTCCACAGCTAACTTTATCTCATTATTCAGCGCGGCCTCTTGAGCGCGGCGGCGTTGCCATACGACGGCAAAGCCACGGGGGGCTGGCTTGTAATGTTCAGCTGAATTGCGTTCTATAACCCAAACGCCCCCAATTTTTTTTGCATTCAAACGCTTAGCTGTGCATAATTTTACTATTTGGGCGCGGCTTAATCCCATCACCTGCATAGCTTCTGTTATGCTAATTAAGTTTTCTCCTATATAATCTATCATTTAACCCTCCTATTATTATATGAAAATATATTTATATTATATCAGTCTTTGTAATTTCTGTAATTTAAAAAATAAATAAAATAATTTTATTTATTAAGTATTTTTACGTATATACATAAAGAAATTTTTATATTAATATATACGCGTAAACAAAAAACAAGGGCAAAAAATAAAAGACTTGCTCAGTAAATTAAAAATTTAGAGCTAATAACCGGCTGAAAGGGTTATCCCAAAAGGAAGCGGGAGGAGCGAGTGTCGGCGCGATGACCTTCTGAGAACGCGAAGAGCCAAAGGAGGAATATGACTATAATTTCACGTTAGGTATTCAAAAAATTTCTAAATTTTTTAAACAAATACTTGACAATAAAAAATAATTTGTTAAAATGTTTACCATAAACAAACGAGGAGGGGAAGAATGGCAAGAGAAAAAGATACTTTAGTTGCATTCCGACTGACTCGAGATAAAGCAAGAGAGTTTAAAGCTCAATGCGTTTTAGAGGGGACATCAATACAAGACGTACTTGAGCAAGCAGTCGAAAGTTTTATGAAAAGCGTGAAAGAAAAAGCCGAATAATCG
>JAFSNU010000343.1 GCA_017447325.1 Synergistaceae bacterium
CGCTATAACTGAGCTCTGCGAGACCGGCGGCGGCTTCACTGTTGCTGAAGATAATAAAATTTTGGGAACGCTGCCCTTGCCGATCGGCGGACTGATGACTAATTTATCAGCTCACGAGACGGCGGACGCCTTGGCCGAGCTTGAGATTAGAGCCGGAGAGCTTGGCGTTAAAATTTCGCATCCGTTTATGGCGTTATCGTTTTTGTGCCTGAGCGTCATACCTGAGTTAAGAATTACGGATCAAGGCTACGTTGACATTACGAAAGGCGGAATACAGCCGCTGTTTGTGCAGTAAGATTTTATTATAAAATATAAAAATATAAAAATTAGGAGGAAAAATTTTCATGAGCATGATTAACGCGCTGAAGTTAAGACGTAGTATATATAGTTTAAATAAAAATTTGCCGGTGAGCGAGGCCGAAGTTAAGAAATTAATAGAGCAGGTTACGGAGCTTGTGCCGGACGCGTTTAATATGAAGAGCGCGAGAGTTATTGCCGCGTTTGGCGAACAGCAAAATAAATTATGGGACGAAATTTATAATGTATTTAGCGGCAAAGTTGCGCGGGAGAAGATAGATAGTTTTAAAGCTGCTGCCGGAACTGTTTTATATTTTATTGATAATGAAGTTGTAAAGGGCTTGCAGGAAAAATTTGCGGCGTACGCGGCGAACTTCCCGATCTGGGCGAATCAGGCGAACGGAATGCTCCAGTTCTCTGTATGGTCAGCGTTAAGAGAATTAAATATCGGCGCGAATATTCAGCATTATAATCCGGTTATAGATAATAAAGTCAAAGAATTATTTGACGTGCCGGAGAGCTGGAGCTTGACTGCGCAGATGCCGTTCGGCGGAATTGTAAAAGAGCCTGAAGCTAAAGAGCCCGAAGATATTTCTAAACGCGTAAAATTTTTTGATTAATTAATTAAATAAAATGCGCGAAGATTTGTTAATAAGATTTTCGCAGAATCACCCGTGCTGGAGCAGAGACTTATTGTTTCGCGCGGGTGAAATTTTATTATTGGACGAAAATCTTGATTATTTATTAAATAAAGGCTTGTTGATTAAGAATAATAATTTATATTTTTTAAGCGATGCGGGGCGCGCTGAGTTTGAAAAAATTTCGGACGAATTATTTTTGTATGAGCGGCCCGGCAATGAGCCGAAAGATTTTAAACGCTGTGCTTTAGCTACTGAGCTTTGGCTTGAGCTTGAGCGGTGTAATTTGCAAAAATGGGGCTTGAAGAAATATTTATTTAGGCCCGAGCTTGCAGTTAGACCTAAATTAAAATTAAATAAAATTTTTGAGTTTAATAATAATAAAATTAACTGGCTGTATTTAGATAATATAAAGAATTTTATTGATAATTATTATTTAGGCGGGCGCGATATAAATAAAAATTTAAGCAAGCTTGCGGAATGGCTGAAGCTTGAGCGCGAGTTATTTACGCCCGATTTATTTTTAATAATTAATTATGATTTTAAAAATTATCTTGAATTTAAATCGCCTGAGCAGGACGAGTTAAAGCTCGTTAATACCGACAGATTTATTTTTATAATTAATAAAGATGCAGAAGCTTGCATTAATGAAATTAGTAAATTTCACAGATTTATAATCGAGCAGCGTTATTTAAGACTGCCCGGGTATTTTGATTTGGATTGTCACGAACAGGGCAGCGCAACTTGGCTTATATTTTTAACTGAAAGTCAAAATGAGGCCGTGAGCTTGCAGAATAATTTAAAAAATTTTGGCGAGTCTTTAATTGAGCCTGTAATGCCTTGTGAAATATGGACGATGTCGCTTGAAAGTTTAAGGCAATGCGAGGCAGGCCGTGATGTAATCTGGGAAGTTGTGCCAAAATTTGCATTGCCCGTTTGCAGAGATATTTAAAAATTTTAAAATTTTTTAAATTAAATTATTATTTTTATGCGATAATAAGTTTTTAATTTTTATTTTAATTTATTTTTTAATTAAATCTTCTGCTGCTGAGAATGCGGCAAATCTTGAAAGGGCGGTTGATTTTTCTGATGGAAAGTTTGTTTAAGCTTCGCGAGAATAACACTAATGTTATGACCGAAGTCATCGCCGGAATTACGACGTTTGTAACAATGTCGTATATTATTTTTGTCAACCCTGACATCTTGAGCAAGTCGGGAATGGATTTTAATGCGCTTGTTGTTGTGACGTGTCTTGCGTCTGCGCTTGGAACTTTTTTAATGGCGGTGCTTGCGAATTATCCGATTGCGCTTGCGCCTGGAATGGGATTAAACGCGTTCTTCACGTTCAGCGTTGTAATGGGAATGGGAGTTAGCTGGAAGGTCGCTCTTGCGGCGGTCTGTATTGAGGGATTAATATTTATAGTTTTGACTTTAACAAGCATCCGAGAGATGATTGTTAATACAATTCCAAAGTCGTTAAAGATCGGAATATCGGCCGGCATAGGATTATTTATAACTTTTATAGGACTTTTAAGCGCGGGAATTATTGTTAAGAGCGATGCTACTACGGTGGCGTTAGGCAGCTTTAAAAATAATATCCCGGCTTTATTGTCTATGGCAGGATTATTTATCATGGCGGCTTTGACATGCTTTAACGTGAAAGGCGCGCTGTTAATCGGAATTATAATTATCACTGGCGTTGCTACTGCGTTAGGACTTGTCGCAGTGCCTGATACTTTTATCTCGCTTCCGCCGTCGATCACTCCGCTTTTATTCCAGTTTGACTTCTCGGCGATAAGCAGCGCGTCATTCTGGATTGTAGTCTTTACGTTTTTCTTTGTTGACTTCTTCGACACGATCGGAACGTTAGTCGGCGTTTGCAATCGCAGCGGCTTGTTAGATGAGAACGGCAATCTGCCGAGAGCGCGCGGCGCGTTAATGGCCGATGCAGTCGCGACAGTTGCAGGAGCGGCGATGGGAACGTCAACAGTTACGTCTTTCGTCGAGAGCTCGAGCGGCGTTGCTCAGGGCGGACGCACCGGCTTGACTTCGATCGTGACGGCGTTATTATTCTTGGCCGCAATGTTCTTCACGCCGTTAATCGGAATGGTGCCGAGCTATGCCACAGCTCCGGCGTTGATTTTGGTCGGCGTTTACATGATGGGCAGCTTGAAGGACATGAACTATGACGACTGGACTGAGTTCATACCGTCTTTGTTGGGCTTCTTCATGATGCCGTTTGCGTACAGCATAGCAACGGGAATTGAATTTGCGGTTATCTCTTACGTTGCGTTAAAGTATTTAACCGGCAAGTTTAAAGACGTGCATATTTTGATGACGATACTTGCGATTTTATTTATCGCGAAGGAAATTTTTGCATAATTAGAATAAAATTTTAGACTAAGGGCGTGCGCTTAAAATTTAAAAATTTAAGCTGCATTGCCCTTTTTTAAATTATTTATATTTATATTAAAGATGAATCAAAAAACTCTTGCCGTTTATCCAGGCTCTTTTGATCCGATTACAAACGGCCATGTTTATATAGCTGAGCGTGCGGCGGCGATCTTTGACGAGCTTACCGTCAGCATTTTATATAACGAACATAAAAACGCGACGTTCAGCGTCGACGAACGTATTGACATGGCACGCGAGGCGTTAAAGCATTTGCCTAATGTGAAAGTTGACAGCTTTCAGGGCTTATTAGTTGATTACATGCGGCAGGTTAAATCCCGCGTAATAATTCGTGGCCTTCGCGCGATGTCAGACTTTGAATATGAATTTCAAATCGCTTTGATGAATCGCCAATTAGCTCCGGAAGTCGAGACGTTCTTTATAGTGACAGATCCAAAATATTCGTATGTGTCGAGCTCAGGAGTCCGCGAAGTCTTTCACTTCGGCGGCACTGTTCAAGGCTTAGTGCCTGACTGCGTGTTTAAGAAGTTAAGCGAGAAATTTAATATTAAAAATTAAATATTTTTATTTGCAAGCTGCGCGTGAATTAGTCGGCGAAGCTAAAAATTTAAATTTTAAAATAATTTTAAAATGTTAATTAAAGCAAATTTTTATTTGCGGGACACTTTAAGCGTCGCTAAAGATTTATTAGGCAAGACGCTTATTAAATATGAAGATAATAAAATTTTGTCGGGAATTATAATCGAGACGGAAGCGTATTTAGGATTTAACGACGCGGCCTGTCACTCGTTTAAAATTTCAGCCCCTAAGCCAGGGCATCGTACGGAAGCGATGTTCGAGGCCGGGGGCTGCGCTTATGTATATTTAATTTACGGAGTTTATAACTGCTTTAATATCGTGACGCGCGAGGCCGGCACAGCTCAAGCCGTTTTAATTCGAGCGTTAGAGCCGGTGAGCGGCCTTGAGCTTATGCGCGAACGCCGAAATAAAATTAAAGCTAAAGACTTATGCAGCGGCCCGGGCAAGCTATGTCAAGCGTTTAATATCACGCGCGATTATAATAAATTAAAATTATATTTGCCTGAGTCTAAGCTTCAAGTTCATGATGAAAAATTAAATTTAAATAAAAATATAATCTCAAGCCCGAGAGTTAACGTTGACTATGCCGGCCAAGACGCTTTGTTAAATTATAATTTTAAATTAATTTAGCGAGCATAATTAAAAAACAACACCACCCTGTCACCTTGTGACATACTCGAGAGTACATGCCCGTACTCTCTCAACCTTACATAGTGGACTAGAGAACTTGCCTCCATTGTAAGGGGAGGATTAAATGCCTGAATGGCATTTAAATCGCGCCCTGCAAGGGGCAGACTTTAGTCTGACGAGGGGGGTCGGCCTTTGCTATAAATTAATTTTAGAATAAATCGGCCCTTGCGGCGTTAAAGTGCTGCGCATTAAATTAAACCCGCGGCACTGCCATGAAATTTTTAGATTAAAATTTTTGAGTTCGTCCAATAAATCTTGCGGCAGCGGCGTATTATAAAATCTTGGAATTCTCGCGAGCGTGAAGTGCGGCTTGAACTCTCGATTATCTTCGTCAAATTTCAAGCCTGCATTATTTAAATTATTATTAATTAAATTTGCGAGATTAATTAACTCGCTGCGGCCTTGACTGCAAGACAGCCACAAAACTTTTGCCCTGTTAAAATTCGGGAATGCTCCGGCGTGATCGAGCGTGATATTAAACGGCTCGAAATTTATATTTTTAATTGCCTGCTTGACTTGCTCGATAACTTTAAAATTATTTTCGCCGAGAAATTTTAAAGTTATATGAAACTGCGGGCGCGTGACCCATTTTAATTTTGCCAGCGGCATTAAATTATTTAAAAATTTTTCAAGCTCTGCACCGGCCGGCTCGTCAATATTCACTGCGATAAACGCGCGTATTAAATTATTATTATTCAAGTTCCAAACATCTCCGTCATAAAAATTAAAATAATTTTAAAAAATTTTAGCACAGCGAGACTTGTCAGAAAAATTTTTGTCTTGCCTTGAGCTTCGCCGTTGAAAAATTTTTTGCCTTGTCTTGGGCTTTGCTGCTGAAAAATTTTTGCCTTGCCTTGAGCTTTGCGCCTGAAAATTTTTTGCCTTGCCTCGAGCTTCACCGCTGAAAAATTTTTTGCCTTGCCTCGAGCTTTGCCGCTGAAAAATTTTTTGTCTTGCCTCGAGCTTTGCCGCTGAAAAATTTTTTGCCTTGCCTTGAGCTTCACCGCTGAAAAATTTTTTGCCTTGCCTCGAGCTTTGCCGCTGAAAAATTTTTTGTCTTGCCTCGAGCTTTGC
>JAFSNU010000344.1 GCA_017447325.1 Synergistaceae bacterium
ATCCGGCGTTGTTACTATGCTTAAATCTGCGGACTTGAAGCCGGAAGAACTTGACAAAGTTATAATAGCGGGACAGTTCGGGGCGCATTTAAAGGCCGAGAGCATCACGGGCGCGGGGCTTATTCCTGATATATTAACTGATAAAATTATTTACGCCGGCAACACGTCTATATCCGGTGCGGAGATTTGTTTATTGTCGCAGGCGCAGCGAGTTCAATGCGAGAATTTTACTAATAAAATAAATTATATTGAGCTATCGACTTTAGAGGGCTTCGACAAAATTTTTATTGACAGCTTAAAATTTTAAAATTTTAAAAATTAGGCGGTTAGCTAATGGCAAGTTTAAATTAAATTAAATTAAATTAAGTAAAAGGAGTTTGAATTAAATCATGTCTGCTTGCACTTTAATCGACAAGGCCGACGTTACGCCGGAAATGCTTGCGAAATTAAAATTCAGCTTTGATGATATATATAGCTCGGCTGAGAATATCGAGGCCGCGTCACTCGCAGTCAAGGACGCGAATAAAAAGGACTTTGCGATGATACCGTTCTGTCACACGGTCGAGGCTAAAGCTTTAGGCGGCGATATTTTCCCCGGCGACGATACAGCCGGGCCGCGCACACGGAGCTATATTTATAAAAACATGGACGAGCTGAAAATTTTTAGCTTTAATGATTTTAAAGATTTGCAGAATTTAGCTCAGGCGTGTAAAAATTTAAAAGCGAGGGGCGAGATAGTTGCTTGGATGATCACAGGGCCGATCTCGATTATAAGTTCTTTATTGCCGATTGAGCAGATTTTTAAAACTTGGCGCAAAGAGCCGGACAAAATTATTAAGGCGTTTAACGAGCTTAAAGATGCTTTGCTTGACAGCGTAAAATTAATCTGTGAGTCTGGCTGTGATTTAATTTCTTACGCTGACCCGGCCGGCAATCTCGATATATTAGGCCCTCGCAACGCGGCGTTTATCTCACAGCATTTCACGTCGCCATTTTTGAAAGAAGCTATAGAAATTTGCAAGCAATATAATACTATATTAAGCGTATGTCCGCTGACGGCTGAAGCCTTGCAGAAGTCAAATTTATTTGATGATGAGCATAGAGAAGAGCGGCTTGAACGCGACGAACATGACGGCATAGTCTGCAGCTGCGTGAAGCTCATACCGAACTTTAACTCGCGCGCTAAGGCGAGGCCGTTAATTTAAAAATTAAAATTAAAAAATTCCAGCTGATAATAAAATTAATATTAAAAATCTCAGCGGGAAAATTTTGTTAATTATTTTAAATTATTTTTTCTTGATGATCTCGGAGTGATAAAAATAATTCACGATTAAGAGCGGCGCGTCAAAGGGTCTTGCAATATTATCTTGATTACGCGCGTAATCAAAATTATTTTGCTCTGCGAACTCGCGGACTTGCTCGCCCAAGTCTTCCCAGTAGATGCGGCTCTTGTGATTATAAATTTCGTTGTATAGATTAGTTAAGGCCGGATAATTTTGCTTGATATAATTTAAAATTTTATATTTAAAATCGCCGCGCAGATTTAAATTCTCGAGCCAGACTAAATTGCAGAAATCTTTTACGCGCTGAATAATCGCGATTGGGTCGGTGATGCCCGGGAAGATCGGCGAGATAAAGCAGGTCGTTTTGATTTTAGCATTATAAAGTTCGCGCATGGCGTCAATGCGTCGTTCGATGCTGACGGCGCAGTCCATGTCGTTTTTAAATTTCTCGTCAAGCGTGTTGATGCTGAAGCCGACTCGGACTTCTTTAAATTTTTTGAGCAAATCTAAATCGCGTAATATTAAATCAGATTTAGTTTGAAGAGTAATCTTTGCGCCTGAATTTGCGAGCTGAGTTAATAAAGCTCTTGTGCGCTGATATTTTTCTTCAAACTGATTATACGGGTCTGTTACAGAGCTTAAAAATATTGACTTGCCGTTATATTTCGCAGGATTTTTAATTTCCGGCCAGAATTTTACGTCTAAAAATTCGCCCCAAGGCTCGGGGTGATTAGTAAAACGTTTCATGAAGCTCGCATAGCAATATTTGCAGGCGTGCGTGCAGCCGATATAGGGGTTGGCCGCGTAGTCACCGACCGGCAAATTTGTTTTGCTCAAAATATTTTTGACTTGAACAGCTTGTATATTCATAATTTTTTGCCTCGCTTAAAAATTTTAGCTATAATAATTATAAATTTATAAATAAAAACTTGAAAGGCGGAATTTTAAAATTGCGAAGACTTATTAAAAACAACGTAAGCTGGATCGGCTATATCGACTGGGAACTCGAGAGCTTCCACGGCGACGACTATTCGATATTCAATGGCTCGAGCCAGAACGCGTATTTAATCGAGGAAGAGAAGACGGTTTTAATCGACACGATCTGGACGCCGCACCGTTTTGACTATATCGAGAACTTGAAGAGCGAGATTGATTTAAACAAAATCGATTTTGTCGTTGCGAATCACGGCGAGTGCGATCACTCGGGCGCACTTCAGGCATTGATGCCGGAGTTAAAGCCCGGTACTCCGATTTACTGCACGGCCAACGCTGTTAAGAGCATTGAAGGACAGTACGGCAAGCGCGGCTGGAATTTCAAAGTTGTTAAGACCGGCGACAGCGTCGAGATCGGCAATAATAAAAAATTAGTGTTTGTTGAAATGCGGATGCTGCACTGGCCGGACTCAATGGCGACGTACATGACCGGCGACAATATTTTATTCTCGAACGACGCGTTCGGTCAGCACTTCGCCGTTGAAGAATTATTTAATGACAAGGCCGACCAGTGTTTGTTGTATAAAGAGGCCATGAAATATTTTGCGAATATTTTAAATCCGTTCGCGGCGCTTGTGAGCAAGAAGCTTGACGAGATAGCAAAATTAAATCTTGATATAGATATAATCGCGACGTCGCACGGAGCTATCTGGCGCGACAACCCGATGCAGATTGTGAAAAAATATGCAGAATGGGCGAATGCGTATCAAGAAAATCAAGTCACGGTTGCTTATGACACCATGTGGGAAGGCACGACGAAAATTGCGCATAAAATTTCGGAAGAGATCGCGCGTCAAAGTCCGGACACGGTCGTGAAAGTCTTTAATATTGCGAAGTCGGACAAGAACGAGATGATGACGGAATTATTTAAGTCTAAAGCTATAGCAGTCGGTTCGCCTACAGTAGGCAATAGTATTTTATCGAGCGTTATGGGTTGGATAGAGTTCGCTAAGCAGCTTAAATTTAAGAATAAGAAGGCCGCGGCGTTCGGCTGCTACGGCTGGAGCGGCGAGAGCGTAAAAATTTTGCAGGAGAGATTAAAGGACGCCGGCTTTAACGTGATAGACGAGAATATTAAATCAGCGTGGACTATGACCCCTGAGGACGAGGCAAAAATTCCTGAACTTGTTAAATCTTTATTAGCGTAAATAATTTAAAAATTAAAAATAAACTCCCGGGATTTAAAAATTTTATCCCGGGAGTTTTATATTATTAAATAAGATTTTTCAAGATTTATTAACGCTTCAAGTTCACGACTTCCTCAAGTATCTGGTCGCTGGTTGTAATTACGCGCGTGTTAGCCTGGAAGCCGCGCTGCGCAATTATTAAATGCGTAAACTCTTCTGTTAAATCAACGTTGGACATCTCGACGTTCTGCGATAAAATTTCGCCCTTCGCGTTAATTCCTGCCGGATCGATGTTCGCGTTGCCGGAGTTGACCGTCTCTCTGAACATCGTTCCGCCGACTTTGTCAAGTCCCTGCTCGTTCGCGAAAGTAGCTAACGCAACTCTATATAACGGAATGTTCTGGCCGTTGGTGTAAATTCCTGTGACAGTGCCGTCAACGCCGATCGAGTAATTTTCCATTATGCCCATAGGATAGCCGTTCTGATATACGGCCTTGGTCGTTGTCTCAGATGCGAACTGCGTAACGCCCATAAGCTCGTCGCCGTCTCCGCCGAAGTTGAGCGTTAAGCTCGTGTTGGCAGAGCCTTTCATGCTGAACGGTATTTCTATTTCAGCGCGGGCATTTGAATTATCGTTGTTGCCGTGACGTGTCGCATTACCATCGCTTGTGACAGCGTTACAGATAGGTCCGCAGCCGCAGAACTCTATTTCACCTGCATGAGGTGACGGAACGATGTCGCTCTGGTTGCCATCGCCGTCAAGTATGAACGCTTCCCAACGCCAGCGATTTTCAGTTATTTTCTTAAAGTTAACTTCAAGCGTGTATGCGTTACCGTTGCAGTCGTAAATGGTCTGTTTAGTCTGGTGATAACCGCCCTGAGTTATTGATACTACATCGTCAAACGTCCCCGTAGGAGATGCCGGGTTTTTATCCTGCTGGACAAGCAACGACCTTCCATCTTCTGAAGCAGCAAGTTTTAAGGTGTTAGCGTTATAACCGGTTGGGAATGTTCCAGTAACAGGATCAGCATAATCAAAAGACCCATCAGCCTTGAAGTAGACCCTTGACTTCATTTGACTCATTACTGGAGTTCCACTGCTTGAATCTTCCCACCAAATCGTCGCATCTGCATAAGTTCCCGCCAAGTCCGAAGGATCGCCTTCTGTAATGACGCTTTCATCAAATTCCAGAAGCATTGGGAAACTCGTGTTTGGAGTAACCGATTTATTAGTCAGTGTAAATGACTTATAATTCATTGCTGAATACAGGTTGCTCTGATATACTGTTTCAGAACCATTTTTGAGTTTAAGCACTCCATCTTCATAATCTACCGTCAAAGCCGTAGGTGTCGCACTAGGCCCTATTGATATTGTTGTTTGAGCAGTCTCTAACACAGGCACCCCGCCTTCAATTCCAGTCATATTAAAGATAATATTCTGCGGCGTACCTAAACCGTCATCAACAGTAATCGAAAGATAATTCGTTCCATTAGTGCCAGCATCTGCAGTCGCTTCACCTGTAACAGCATTCCTTACATCAGTAAGGGACTTAACACTTATATCACATTCATATCCTGCAAGGTCAACTCTAATTGTGCCTTCTCTATTTCCGTCCCAACCGCACTGAGTGTTAAACGGAATGTCAGAATAGCCATACGGCAAATAAGCCTCGCTGCGGCTGTCCAAGTTACACTGGAATTTTATTTCGGTCGTGTCATGAGGCTCAAGCTTCTTGCCCAACGGTATATTAATATTGCTTAAATCGCCGTCGCGCACAAATTTTGAATCGTCCAACGGGTCTCGGCTCATAGCATAGCCCTGTAATTTATAGCCTGAGCCGGACTGTACTAAATCATTATTAGCGTCACGCACGCATGCTCCGGCGCGGCTGTATAAATTAGTGCCAGTGCCGTTATTATAAATAAAAAATCCGTTACCGTTTATCATCATGTCGGACGTGTTGCCGGTGTAGCTTGACGCGCCCTGCGTGAATATAGTCTCGATTGCGGCAGTACTGACGCCGAGACCAACCTGCGCGGGGTTAATTCCTCCGCGTCCGTCGCCCGGCCCACTCGCAGTTTTTTGCGACTGGTACATCAAGTCCGCAAAAACCGTCATATCTTTTTTAAATCCTGTTGTGTTAGCGTTAGCAATATTATTTCCCGTTACGTCAAGCATCGTCTGATGAGCGCGCACGCCCGTTACCGCCGTCATTAATGATCTAAGCATCTCTTATTTTCCCTCCTGATTACTCGCTATTAAAATTTACGCGTTGCCGTTCTCTATAACTGACAGGTCTGAAACTGCGTCAACCGCGCTCAACGGCACTTCGCCCAGTGTAGTGTTTAAAATAGTGCCTTTAGAATCATCGAACCAAATCGAGTTTACTATCGCGGCGACCTGCTTGGCCTCTTCGCCCTCGCCCTGAACGAACGACACCGCCTTGCCGATATAGCTTACGGCTGAGAATTTATTCGCGTCGGCCATGCTCTCGAGCGTTTTATTCATGTTCTGCATCTGCTCAAGACTTGAGAACGTCGCCATCTGAGATATAAATTCTCTATCTTCCATGGGGTTTAACGGGTCTTGATTTGAAAGTTCAGCAATTAATAATTTTAAAAATGCGTCCTTGCCTAAGTCCTGCGTAGCGTCGCTTATAGCCTGAGAGCTTGAAACGCTCTGCGTGCTTTGCGTGTTATTAGCGGCATATAAATAATCTATATTGCTAACGGCCATTTAAAAGTCCTCCCAAAATCTTAAAATCTTATTTAATAATTATTTAATAATTTATGCCACCCAGTACAGCAAGCCCTCGTTTAAGTCTATTCTAAACTCTTCAGCTTCGCCATTTTCAGCTTCAGGCTCTAATCCGCCTAACGCGTTCACGCGCCTTCTGCCTTGGCCGCTTTGCTCTTGCTGCTCCTGCTGCCGTCCTGCGTTGTCCTGCTGAACGTCAACCGCGAACTGCGTCACCTGCACGCCCTGCTGCTCGAGTGTCATTCTTAATTCAGTTATCTGATCCTGTACTAATTGTCGGACTTGTTCGTTCACAACTTTAATTGACGCTTCAACGCCGGAAGTGCTTGAAGTTAATTCGACAGTCACGCGCCCGATCGCCGGAGGATCGATTATCATATTTGCCTTATGCAAACCGTCGGCCCGCGTAAATCTTATAACGTTTACGATGCCCTCGCGCAAAGTTTCAGCACGCGAGTAATTATAATTATTATTTAAATTTAAATTCAACGGCGCAGCTTCGGCACGCGCAAAAGTCCTTCTATTATATAATGCTCCGTCAAAGAAACTCGCAAAGTCATTATGCACGCGTTCCGGCCTATTATTATTTATTATATTTAAATCTCTATCGCCCTGCACTAAATTATGTTTATTTATATTTTTATTATTTTTATTTAAACTATTTAAATTATTTAAATTATTTAAATTTTTATTATTATCTTCGCTCCCGGCCTCGCCATTATTTTTATCATTACTCTCCGTCCCAGTCTCTGTACTGTTTAGCACTTTCTGAAATTCTGCGTCTTCGCTGCTTAATTTTTGCGTATTTATCCCGCTTTTTGAGTCCCCGCTTTTTGTTTCGTCTATAGACTGAGATGAACGGTCGTTCTGAGACCTTAATAAGGTTGATGAAATAGTTGAGGCTGTAGTTGACGAAGATGAAGAACGCTCCGAAGTTGAAGTTAAAGTTTGTGAAGCTGAATAATCTTGCGAAATTAAAGCTGAGCTGTCCTGCCGCGAGTCCTGAGTAAAAAAATTTTGGCTTCCCGCAGCCTCCTGCCTCGCAACATTATTAAACGCCATATAATTATTATTAAAATTAAAATTATTTAAACTTGCTTTATTCCCGCCCGAATTATTTTTATCGTCATCGCCGCTCGTGCTCTTGCTCTCGTCCTCGCCGTCATCATCAACAGCTTTAATAACATTATTATTCCCGCCGGACAAAACTTTATTATAATTATTTAATTTCAAATTTAAATTTTCAGGCTCGAGCTCGACATCATTATTATTTTGCCTTGACGCTAAATTATTTAACACGCTTTTAATATTCTCGGCAAGATTAATCTGCAATTCAGCTTCCGACAGTTCCGACACTAAATCTAATAACTCAGAGCTTGAATTATTTAAATTTAAATTTATATTTTCAGCCTTCGAGCTTGAGCTATTTTTAAAATTATTTAAATTTTTAACAGCCGACGCGAGCGAGTTTAATTTATTTAGATCATTCACGCTTAACTTGTCAGCATAATTATTTATAATTTTCTCGGCCAAGTCCGTTAATAAAATTTTAGCGTCCTCGTCATTCAAATTTATATTCTCAAGCTCTGCAAATAAATTTTCAAGCTCGCTTAAATTATTATTATTCAAATTTAAATTTTCTAATAACTCCGCGTCCTGCACGTTTAAATTATTATTTAAATTTAACGCTAAAATATCCAAAACATTTTGCGAAATCTGCGCGAAATTATTATTTAAATTTTTATTTACATCAATATTGGCCTTAGCATCAGCATTCAAGCTATTATTAATTTTAATTTCAGTATTATTTTTATTAAAATTATTAATCTCAGCGCCGGAGACTTCAGAAGACGGCTCGGCGGCATACTCGCTAATTAAGCTGTCGAACACGCCGGCTTCAGCCGTATTATTCGCGCCGCCTCCCGAAGCATTATTAAACGCCTGCGAATTATTTGTATTTATTTGCACCTGCATATTCAAAAACTGAGCCGACATTTTTTTATAAAGTCCTCCAACAAACTTGATTTAATTTTTAATTTTCTAACCTTATTATCGGCGTAAAATAATTTAAATTAAAAAGCCCAGCCTATTAGCTGAGCTTTTAATTTTATAAAATTTTTGCTTTACAGCAATCACAATTAAAAACAGGTTCACCTCTCCGGCCTTTCAAATTTAAAGACCATTCAGGTCTTTAATCCTCCCATTAGCAGGGGAGGCAAGAGCATTTTAAATTTTTGCTTAACGTCTTGGCCTCGTCATTAACTCAGTAAGTCTTGCGGCTTTAGTAGGCCGGACTTTTCCGAGTATCGAAGCCCGCGCGTCATTCGGCAGCTTCATTAATAAATCAACGGCTAAAGCGTCGCGTAGCTGTTCGACAATAGCCGCAGCGTTTCTCGCCGACATGTCCTGATAAGTCCTCGCGACCTGATTCATTAACTCCTGCTCTTCCGCCGTCGGGTTAAGTCCTGAGCTGTCGCTGCCGCCTCCGGCCGCCGCGTTCTGACGCTGAGCATTAAACGTCCGCATTTGATAATCAAGATCACGGCTTGACATTCCTATTACATAATCTAAACTTGTAAGCTCGCGCTCTTTCGAGTCAAGCCTCTTCTGCCAGTCAGCAAGCTCTATAGACCTGCGCTCATTAGGCGTTAAAGAATACTCCGCCGGTATATCAAAGAATTTCGACAAATATTCGCCTGCATAAGGCAGCTGCGGGATAGTGCTCCAGAACAAAGGCCGCCCGTCCCACAAGCCGCTGAAGTGAAGTCCAACAGCCGTGCCTAATCCCAAAATCAACAGCCAAAATAAAATAGTTAATTTACCGGTCTTCTTTTTTTTCTTCTTCTTCTTGGGCGCGTCCTGAGCTTCGCCTGCGCCTTCTGGCTGCTGCGCCTCTTGATTTACGTCGCGTTCCTCGGCCATTTAATTAGCCCCTCTCTCTTCATAAAATTTTAAAATTAATTTAGCCGCGCTCTCTTAATATTTAATATTTAAAACTAATTCGACACGCGAGCTTTTTTAATTATCCGCGCTCTCTTAATTTATGATAAATCGCCATTACGTTTTTGACATAACGGCTCGACACCGCCGGAATATTTCCCGAGTCAACACGAGCCGGCCCCGCGTTATACGCCGCTAAAGCCTTTTCAACGTCGCCTCTGTATTTATCAGTCAAGTCCGAAATATATCTTGCGCCGCCCTCGATATTTTGCGCCGGATCAAACGGATTATTCACGCCGAGCATCGCCGCCGTCTTTGGCATGAGCTGCATTAATCCCTGAGCTCCTTTGTTAGAAACCGCGCCGGTGTTCCAGCCGGACTCAACCTGAATTATCGCGCGTATCAATTCATTATCTATATTATATTTATCAGCGCACTCGTTGATAACATCCTGCATCTCTTCATAAGACGTCTTGCCGGTTATATTCCGCGCTTCTTTAAATTTATTTTTATCCTGCACGTCTTTCAACACGTCAACAAAGCGGCTTTTATTTGCATCGCCGGCTTTATTAACGCTCGCGATATTCGGCGCGATAAAGTCCGGCATGGACTGCCGCTGAATTTCAGTTATGCGTCCTAAAACTCTATTTACGCTCGTTAAATCCGGCCCGATCATAATTTTATTTAAGCCTCCTAAAATTTATTTCGCATAATACGCGAGAACTGCATCGTCGCGACGTCGTCTAATTCATTTTGCTCGATCGCTAACTCTTCTTTAAAATTTGCCTCTTTTAATTTGTCTATATACGTCTCCATGATGCGCACGTCTTTATGACGCTCGACCAAACGCTCTTCAGTCTTGACAATTCTTTGCCTGACATCATTCAACGAGTTATTGCCCTTTAATATGTCATTATCGATTGCGTCGATAAACTGCCTTTGAAACCAAAGTTCGTTGCAGCTTATCGCCTTGCCGCCGCCCGAGTTGCTGAACTCTTTCAGCGCACTTTGCTTCTCGTTGTTCAAGCTCGATAATAAATTCAAGACTTCAGTTTCTTCGTGACGCTCCGACGCTAATATAGCCTGCTCATTCCTGCGGCTGTCCTCGCGCAGTCTTAAAATTCTATTAAATCTATTAATGCGTTCGCGCATTGCTTATAAATGCTCCTTAATTATTAATCATAAAAAGTCTTGATATATTCATGCTGCCGTGTGCAATTCGAAGAATTTCTACAATTGCGCTCTCCTCATGAACAGTATAAAACACGTTATATTTATTTACATGAAACGAGCGAATATTTTCTTTGCGCAACAAATCATCATCGCATAATTTATAACGCAAAGGAAATTGCACGAGAGAGCGGATAGCATTGACAATACGGGCTGCCTGTGCCTCCGCAGTCTCAGGCGCAAGAAAATTTTTTCAGCTATATAATCATAAAGCTTTCTCAAATCGCGCCTAGCATCTTTAGAAATTTTAAGTTTAAAAATTGTAGCCATAATCCCGATTAAGTTCCTCAACGACTTCTTCGAACGAGTACACTCTGCCTTCTCTAATATCGCGCAAGCCAGCCTCAATAAATTCTTCAAATTCTTCGCGGGTCATGTTGTCCAACGAAGGCAGCCCGACAGAAGCTTTTAATTCCTTCGGAACGTCCTGCTCTTTAATCACTTGCTTTAACGTCATATTAACAAGCTCTCTCATCGACACGCCTACCCTGTTTAAAACTATCTCGGCCTGCTCTTGCAGCCCCGGATCAACTGCGACTAATCCACTACTCATCATAATTTTTCGCCTCCGCTTTATTTTAAATTTTAAATTTTAAAATAAAATCTCGTCAACTTATGCTTATTTAACGGCACATAAATCATAATAATTTTTCCCCGCAATCTTCTACTATTATTATATATATAACATTCGGCAAATTTAAATTTTAAATAAATATAAAATTTATTTCGGCATGGGTGCGAGGTTTAACAGCCGCTTATCAGTCTCGTCAAACGACGTCGGGTCTTCAACTCTCTGCGACAAAAACGATCTGACTTCACTCATATTATCTAAAGCCCAGTCAACTTTCGGATTAGTCCCGGGCTTGTATGCGCCGATATTAACTAAGTCTTCGGACTCGGCATAAGTCGCGAGTAAATCTCTCACGCGGCCGGCTGCGTCCAAATGCTCCCGCGAGACTAAAGCCGGCATAACACGGCTGACGCTCTCTAACACACTCACCGCCGGATAAAAATTTCTTGACGCAATACGCCGCGACAAAACAACGTGGCCGTCCAAAATTCCGCGCACCGTGTCGGCAACAGGTTCGTTCATGTCGTCGCCGTCAACTAAGACAGTGTAAATTCCTGTTATGCTGCCTTTCTCGCCCGCGCCCGCTCTCTCTAAAAGTCTCGGCAGCATCTCGAACACTGACGGAGTATAGCCTCTTGTCGCCGGAGGCTCGCCTATCGCAAGTCCGATCTCACGCTGAGCCCTCGCAACACGCGTCACCGTGTCCATCATTAACAAAACGTCTTTGCCCTGATCTCTAAAATATTCAGCTATTGCCGTCGCCGTCATTGCAGATTTTAAACGTATTAACGCCGGCTGATCCGACGTCGCGATTACTAACACAGATCTTGCAAGACCCTCAGGCCCTAAATCACGCTCTATAAATTCCCGAACCTCACGGCCGCGCTCGCCTACAAGCGATATAACATTCACGTCCGCCGTCGTGTATCTTGCCATCATTCCTAATAAAGTACTCTTGCCGACGCCAGAGCCGGCAAAAATTCCGATACGCTGACCTTTGCCCAGTGTCAGCATTCCGTCTATAACTCTCACGCCTACAGACAACGGCGTATCAACCATTTTGCGCTTCAACGGATGAGGCGGGGTTGCGTACAACGGGTAAAAATCGCTCGCAACTATCGGGCCTTTGTCGTCAATGGGATTGCCTAAGCCGTCAAGAACTCGGCCTAATAAAGCATCACCGACAGCAACTTCAAGCGGATGATTTGTCGAGACAACGTCGCAGCCCGGGCCGACTTCCTGCAAGTTGCCCAATGGCATTAACAAAACCCGGTCTTCCCTAAAGCCTACGACTTCAGCGTCAAGCTCGTGCGAGCCGTCCCTGAAGCAAATATGGCACAAGTCGCCTACTCTAACATCGGGCCCTTGCGATTCTGCAACAAGCCCAACAACCTGCACAACGCGCCCGTTAATTTTAATCAGCGGCGTCTGCAGCAAGTCAACGGCCATTAAGCCAAATAAATCCGTATCTTCGTTATTAATCATCGTTTTTATTTATTTGCGTGAAAATATTGTCGATTACTGATTCAATCTGTCCGACTTGAGTGCGCCAGCGAGCATCATACACGCCTAAATTCGTCTCAACCAGACAGCTTCCCGTTTCAACGTTGGGATCGGACTTGACTTCAAGCTTGTGAACTCCGCGCAGCACTTCCTGAAACTTTGCGTCAAGATTTCCCTCAAGCCTCGCCGCGTCGTCCGGCGACACGTAAATTACAACTTGGCTCTTGTCGCTCAAACGCGTTAAAACATCGCTTAAAACAACTTCGACAGTCTCAGGATGCAATTCCACCTGACGCGCGAGCATGCGCTTTAACATCTCGCTCCAAACTCTAATCATTCTGGGCTGATTTAAACTCACAAGCTCCGCAAAATTTTCGTCAAGCTTCTTATTTATATTATTTAAAATTTGCATCAAGCCTGAAAATTTATTTAAATATTCCTGCTCAACTTCTTTACGCGCCGCCGCAAGACCTTCCGCATGGCCTGAATTAAAGCCCTCGTCATGGCCTTTAGCTCTAGCCTCGTCCGCTGCCTGCTTCGCCATAGCGTCAGCATTGGCCTCGACCTCGCGTTTTTTATTTTCATAGTCAGCTTTTACATTATTAATTTCAGACTCTAATTTATTTTTAGCCTCTTCAATTCCTAATTTCTCGATCTCTAATCTATCTAAATTATCTTGCAGCTCGCGCACTTTTTGAGTAAGTTCTTTATTTTGCTTATTTAAAAGCGGAGAGAGCCGCTCGTCCGATTTTCTCAGAGCCTCCGCTCTCTCTCGCTCTAATTTTTTATTTAATTCTTGATTTTTATCTTCCTGCGCTTTAACTTCAGCTTTAACTTCAGGCTCAGCATCGTTCTCAGCTTCAGCCTCTAACTCTTCCGGCTCTTCAGGCTCAGAGCTCACGCCGATTTTTACCGCCTCAGGCAAAAGTCTGACAGCACGCAGCACACGCTGATGCGATAAAACGCTAGACAACTAACTCGTCCTCTCCGCCGGACGCAATTACGATCTCGCCCTGTTCCTCTAAGCTACGCACAACGTTGACGACTTTCTGCTGCGCCTCTTCGACGTCTTTCACGCGCACCGGCCCCATGAAGTCCATATCTTCCTGTAACATTTCCGCCGCACGCTTCGACATGTTCTTGAAGAATTTTGTTTTTAATTCCTCCGTCGCGCCCTTTAACGCAAGGCTTAACTCCTTTAAATCCACGTCGCGCAAAATTCTCTGCAGCGACCTGTCGTCCAAGCGCATAATGTCCTCGAACACGAACAATCTCTTTTTAATCTCTTCCGCCAGCTCAGGATCATTCTCTTCCAAATATTCCATGATATTGCGCTCTGTCGTTCTGTCCGCGCTGTTCACTATTGCAACGACCGAGTCAATGCCTCCGGCCATCGTGAAGTCCTGACCCATGACTGAGCTTAATTTGCGCTCAAGCACGCGCTCCACCTCTCTCAAAACTTCCGGAGTAATTCTGTCCATGTTCGCAATGCGTTTCGTAACTTCCGCCTGCATCTCCGGCGCAAGTCCGCTTAAAATTAACGCAGCCTGCGGCGGCTCTAAGTAAGCTAAAATTAATGCGATAGTCTGCGGATGTTCGTTCTGTATAAAGCCCAAGACTTGAGTGGCGTCCGTGTGGCGGACAAAGTCGAAAGGCCTGACCTGCAAGCTCGCCGTGATGCGCGATAACAAATTCTGCGCTCTCTCCGGCCCGAGTGCCTTTTCCAAAACGTCACGCGCGTAGTCAACACCGCCGCGAGCCATGAACTCACGCGCCATTAAAATTTCCTGAGCTTCTTTCAAAACTTCAAGCTTAGTTTCAGGAGTAACCTTGCGCAAGTTCGCTATCTCAAGCGTGATTAACTCGATTGTCGCGTCGTCAAGCTTTTTATAAATTTCAGGAGCGATCTCGCTCCCAAGCGATACCATCAAGACTGCGATCTTCTCGCGTCCTGATATGCTCTTGCTTAACGTCGCGCTCCCTGATTTTGCCATAATTTATTCTCCTGTTATAAATAATAAATATAAAAAATTATAAATATTAACTCTGCCTAACATCTTAAATTAATAATTTAATAATTAATTAACTCTCGTCAGCCGCAAGCCACTCAGTAACAAGATTGGCAACTTCTTCAGGATTATTTCTCGCGTAAGCTTTAAGCTGCTCCTCAAGCACTGCAAGCTCGCCTTGGAACGCCAGCAAGTCCGGAGAAGTAAGCATCTCTTGAATGGTCGGAACTTTGCGTCCCTCGGCCTGTATCTCTTCGACCGCCATTCTGTCCTTTCTCCGCTTGAGCCATAACAAAACAGCCGCTAAAACAAATAATAATAAAACTGCAAAGATTACAGAGCCGGATATAATTCGCCAAAGTCTCTCCTGTCTCAGCTCTTCGGCCATTGCGTCCGCAAACGCAGTTGAAAATCTCATTGACTGAACGACTAACGTGTCGCCGCGCTGCTGATTTAATCCAATCGCAGACGAGATAACAGCGCGTAAATTATCCATTAGCTCGTTAGTTAATTCATTATTTTTGTCGTCAATCAAGACTGAAGCCGACAAGCGACGCACGCCGCCGGGTGTCACGACTTGATCGCTCTTGCGGGTCGTAATCTCGTAATTAGTCGTGTTATTCGATTTATTATATTCGCTCTCGACTTGCTGCGAGTTTATCGCGTAGCCCGGGATGTTAGTAGTAGTGCCGGGCGTTCCGTTCACCGGCTGACCTTGTCCCGTGTAACTCTCTTCCTGACGCTCGCTGCTGCGGGGTACGCCCGTTCCCGTCTCAGGATTAGGCGTGTATTCAACGTAAGAGCTTGAACGTTTGTCAAAGTCCAACTCAATTTTTACTCGCACAACCGCGCTGCCCGGGCCGAAGACTTGCTCGAGCATCGCTCTAA
>JAFSNU010000345.1 GCA_017447325.1 Synergistaceae bacterium
CAAGCTATTGCAGTAAGCATAAAATAATTTTGCTGGGGCTTGACTGGAAATATTATTCTAAAAATTTTGAAAATAGATTAGCGCGGGGCATAAGCGTAATGGCTAAAAGCGAGCCGCCGTTTTTAATTCACTGCGACGCCGGCAAAGACCGGACAGGCTTTGTTTGTGCATTGCTTGAGGCGTTGCTCGGCTATGATATAGATTATATAGTTCAGGATTATTTAAAATCATTTCAGAATTATTTTAAAGTTATTAAAGATTCGCGTGAATATAATTTTATAGCTAATAACGAGATACGCGGCTTTTTAGCTAAGGCGTTTAAAGTTAAAGCAAGCGAGCTTGAGAATTTAAATTTAGCTTTATTGGCTGAAAATTATTTTATTGAAATCGGCGTTGATGAGCAGGATATTAGAGAATTGAAGTTGAAGTTAAATTAAAATCATGAATGATTTAATAATTAACGGACTATGGGGATATTTAAGCGCGAAAATTTTCACGTGCGTAATAAGCTTTGTGTTTATTATATCTTTAATTTGCCTGTGCTTTACGAGAAATATTAATAAACGAGAATGGATCATAAATCGTGCGCCGAGCCTTTTGACGAGTTTGGGATTGTTCGGGACGTTCTGGGGCGTGGCCGAAGGGTTAGGATATTTTAACGCTCATGACATAGACGCAAGCGTGATAACTTTGCTTGACGGAATGAAATTAGCATTTTGGACGAGCATTCTGGGAATGTTTTACGCGTTCTTAATAAATATTATTAATTATGCTTCGGGCTTGTTAAGCTTGGAAGCTGATGAAAATAATAATCAAGATGACGAGTTAATTAAAAAGCTTGACGAGTTAATTATCGCGTTAAATCAGCTTGAAAATTTAAAATTTTATAAGGCCGAGGCGTTAGGCGAGATAATAAATGAAATAAATAATATTAGCCTTAAAGTTCAAGAGTCGGCGGGCTTGGTTGAGAAATCTACGCAGAGCATGGAACGCGCGGCGCGGTCTCAGCTTGACGCTATGGCAAAGATTGAATTTAATATTAACGCAGCTTTAGATAAAGCGATTGAAAATATGCAGAATGCTTTTAGACGGTCTTTAAACGGAATAGAGCAGATTAATAAAAGCGCGTATGATAATCTGAACGCTGAAATGGAGGCGGCGTTAAGCGCGGTTGTAAAATCTATGGCGGGCAAGCTTGCGGGGATGAGCGGGAAATTATTTGACGATTATGAAATATTAATAAATAAATTAAGTGAGCTTGCAAAATTGGCTGAAAATATTAATCATGAAAATTAAATTTAAGAATTTTAAGCCGGATGACTCTTGGGCGCATATCTCGGACATGATGTCAGGGCTGATGATTATATTTTTGTTTATCTCAGTCGCATACATGAACAGCGTGACTAAAGCCAAAAACAAAGCTGAAGATTTATACGAACATGCGGCGCGTCTTGCCGGAGCTTGGGCGGAAACGCAGGACGAACTTTATTTAGATTTGTTTAATGAGTTTAAAGATGATTTAAGCAAATGGCGGGCTTCGTTGAGCCGCGAAAATTTGTCCGTGAGATTTGAAGAGCCGTCTGTATTCTTTAATTCAGGCAGCTCGTTATTAACGCCTGGCTTTAAGGCAGTGCTCGATGACTTTTTCCCGCGGTATATAAAGATCTTAAATTTGTATAAAGATAATATAGCTGAAGTCAGAATAGAGGGACACACGTCTTCGGAGTGGATAGGCTCTAAAAATAATTTGGAAGCTTATTTTAATAACATGAAATTATCACAGGACAGGACGCGTGCGGTTTTAAATTATTGTCTTAACATGCCGGCGATGAAAGAACATCAGGCTTGGGCGATAAGCGCGATAACGGCGAACGGATTATCTTCAAGCAAATTAATATTAAATTCTCATGGCAAAGAGGACGCTGCGTTGTCAAGACGCGTTGAGTTTCGAGTAAGGACTGACGCGGACAAGCGGATTATGAAAATTTTGGAAGAGATTAAATAAAATGAATTTAGATATTAAAACTTTGCTCTCGCCGCTTGATGATTTATTAAATAAAATCGGAGCGAAAGAAGTTAATAATTATAATTTTGAGGAAAAGATAATTATTCCGGACGCAAAGTTTACGCTTGAGCTTAAAAAATATCCTGAGCTTGAAATTAAAATAATTGAAAGTTTAATTCAGGCTGATAAAAATTTTTTCAGCATTGACGGCCGGCCTTGCGTGCTTTACATTCCGTACGGCGATTTAGAGAGAATGCCGGTGTTTCATGTCACTAAATGCAGCTCTGTAAATTCTATGTATGAGAAAGGCAGAATGAGACGCTATGTCGCGACTGATGACACTTCAGGAATTTTTAAAGCTTATATAGCGTCGAGCTGGCGCAAGCGTGATTATGAGCTTAAATATATAAAGCTCAAAGTCTGCAAGACATGTTTGACATCTTTAAATTATAAAGGCTATAGAAAATTAAGCGACAAGGCCAAGCAGGAAGTTGTAGATAATTTTAATTTGCAGGAATTCTTTGACGAGCAAAATAATTGGCAAAATAATTTTAATAATAATAATATTTTAGCAAAGTGCGATATTTATCCGACAAACTGGCCTGAGATCGCAAGAGCTTATAAAGAGAGGAGACGCTGGCGGTGCGAGGCTTGCGGAGTTGATTTAAGCGATAATAAAAGCTTATTGCACGCGCACCATGTGAACGGATTAAAATTTGATAATTCGCCCGAAAATATAAAAGTATTATGCGCGTTATGTCACAGCGAACAGCCCTATCATGCCCACATGCAAAATATTTCTAATTTCGCTGAAGCCCGCCGCAAGATTTTAAATTTAAGAATTAAAATGCGGGGACAGCTGCGAGATTTTTTGAATTTAAAGTTTGATATAATTTAAAAAATTTTAAAATCTTAAATAAAACTGAGGCAATTAAAATTAATAAAAATAATAACATGATAAAGCACGCGCTGATAATGATGTGCGGAACTTTGCTCAGCCGCATTACCGGCCTTGTGCGCGAGGTAGTCGTTGCGGCGTTCTTCGGGGCGTCGCGCAGCATGGACGCGTTTAACGTTGCTTACACGCTCGCGAATTTAGCTCGGCAATTATTAGCAGAGGGCGCGTTGTCGGCGGCTTTCGTTCCCGTCTTCTCTCAAGTCTTGGAGCGCGATAATATTAAAGCAGCTTTAAGATTAGCACGCAGCGCAATGAGCGTTTTGTTAATCGCGGCGTTTATTGTCGTGACGCTTGGGATATTCGGCTCTGATATTTTGACGCGCATCATGGCGCCCGGCTTTGACGCTGAGACTGCAAGCATAGCTTCGCGTTTAACGCGCTTCATGTTCCCGTTCTTAATATTTATATCGCTTGAAGCTTTAACAATGGGCGAGCTTAATAGTCTCGGCTCGTTCTTTGTTCCTGCTTTATCACCGGCGTTCAGCAATATAACTTTTATTATCACTGCGCCGTTGTTCACAAGTTTATATGGAGTTTATGGCCTTGCATTCTCTGTCATATGCGGCGGTGCTGCGCATTTCTTAACTCAATGGCTTTGGAGCTTTAAATTAAATGCAGTTTTATATCCTGATTTAAAGCCTGATTTAAAGAATAAAGATTTGCGGCGCATGATGAAATTATTTTTGCCGTACGCCGCCGGACTGTCGTTAAATCAAATTAATCCGGTTATAAGCCG
>JAFSNU010000346.1 GCA_017447325.1 Synergistaceae bacterium
GCAAAAGTCATCTCGTCAGGATTTTTATATATAATCTCAGCGAACTCCGGCAGGACAGTCAAGCCGGCCGCCGAGCTGAATAAACACGGCGAGTTAAATAAAAATCTTCTGTTTAATATATCGCTCGCTATATTTTTCTCTAACTTTATAAGCCAGTCCAAGCTCTCGGGCATGTCGCTTAAATATGCGCTCTCCGCACTCGCTACCGTTCTTGCTACTCGGCGCGTAAACTCCTCGAAGCTCGACTCCTTTCTGATCTTATTTAATTTAATATCATACATGTCAACAAAATAACGCTGAGCCAGAAGCCACATCGCATTATCCGACAGCCGCGGCTTTAAGCCAGGCTCTAATTCATGATAATTAATTAAATCATTAAAATAATTCCGTAAATAACGCATTAACAACGGCGCTCCTTTACTATTTAAAACAAGTTTACAAATTTATTTTTACTCAAAAATTGCGCGCAAAAAATTTTAGGCGTAAAAAATCCCCGACCCCTGCTCAGCGAGGTCGGGGACAATTAAATTTAAAAAAATTTTATTAATTAAATTACTTAAATTATTTAGCTTCGTCTTTCACTTCCGGCGCATTAATAATATTATAAAGCTTGATTAATTTCGCGCTTAAAGTATCCTCAACGTTTTCAACTTCTTCAGTCATGAAGTCCATTATGCAAGTTCCGTACGACGGCGCGTAAAGTCCTACCGACGGCACCGACAATTTCGCGTCCAGAATATCCGTCATAGCCGCCATAACAGCCTCGGCCTTATCGTCCAAAACCATCGGCGCGAACATTCCGGCCATCGCCATGGCATTTGCTCCGTCGCCCTTTAAATAATCCTGCAAGCCCTTAAAGTCCATAAAGAACGAGCCCAAAGAATCTTTAGCCATAATCTCCGCGAGCTGACCTTTAATCTCCGGCTTCTCGCTTAACGAATCTTTCTCGGCCATTCCGGCATAGAGCATCTCGCCTTTCACGCCTAACAATACAGACACCGGACTTGTATTAGAGTCAACTTGAGCCAAGCTGTCCCAGCCCGCCGCTTCGACAGGGATTAAAAGTTTGTCGGCCTGCTTCGCGATTGCCGCCGCGAACTCCTTCGCCGCGCCGTTCTGTCCCTCTTTAGTCACGAACACCGCCGGAACTTTCATTCCCTCGAAACTTACTAAGCTGTTGCCTATAGTTAAGGCAAACGAACCGGTCAAGAAATTAATAAAACTCTCTTCGCTGATATTCAAATTCTTTAAAACATCGACAGCTTCAGTCCAAATATCTTTAAAGCCAGGGTAATTCTTTATGGTCTCGCCGTATAAAACAGAGCCTAACGCTAACAGCGGAGATCTGTCGCCCATTAAATTAATATAGCCGCCCTTAACAGCCTTGGCGTTCGGATTTTCAAATTTGTCGGCTAAAGCCGTCATGTCAGCGGCGAAAGAAATTCTAAATCTGTCCGCAAGACTTTCAAAAGCGGTCTCAGTTTCAAACGGCCCGTCCAACATTTTCTTTGCTTCTGCTAATTCTTCTTTGCTCACTCCCGCCTCTTCAGCCGGCGTGATCTTCTCTAAAACATCAGCGTCAACGTGCGTAATTGCAAAGTCTTTCGCCGCGAACCTGCGCTCAATCTTAAGCCTTGCGTCTTTATCTTCAAGAGCTTTTAACGCTGCTTTAACATCTTCAGCGCTTAACGCCGCGATTAACAAATCGCCCTTCGCGCTCAAGTTCAAAGTATCTAAAACGTTTAATAATCCGTCGTCGGTCTTCTTAACTTCTAAGACCATTGCGCCCATGGGAGCGACAGGACTTTTCTCGCCCAATAATAAAGCCGCTACGTCCTCGGCCTTGGCCTCGCCCTTTGCAACTAAATCAAGCTTGTCCTGCAAACTCTCCGGCATTTTAACTACAAGCTGAACAAACGGAGCTTCATGCTCGTCAACTCCGAATACAAGCGCAGTACTCTCCGCCGGGACTGCCGCAAGCGACATAGTTATAATTGCGGCCTCGTCCTCGCCCATTCCGGCAAGCGGCGCAAATAATTTTACATTCTTCTCAGAGCCTAAATATCTTAAAAAATTTCCAAGATTATCAAGACGCAGCACAGAGTAAACTGATTTCTCAGGTCTCGGGATCAACGCCTCTTCAGGCTGATAAGCAAATGCAAGCGACGAAACAGAAAGGCAAATAACAGCGCATAACGCCAACAAACGTTTTGTAACTCTCATCATTGCCAACTCCTCCAGAACTAATTTAAAATTTTAAAATTTAATTTAATTTTTAAAATTTTATTTATAAAATATTTTACCCCATATTCCGTTTTTAAAATTTATTTTTTTTAAGCTAAAATTTATTTCAATTTCGCCGTGATTTAATTCGCTTGCAGTAACTAAAGGAATAGAGAGTTCAGCGTCAAGAAAATTTTTAATTTGATCTAAAACATTTTTTGCTCCGGCCCGGCCTCTCATAGCAAAACTTAATATAAATCTTAACGCGCCGTTCAACTCGCGGCTCAAATACGCCCGCAATTTTTCAAAATTTATATAGCAAGCCATTAAAGAATTTTTATTAATTAAATTATTAAATTCTTCATCAAAATTTTTGCTTAAATCTTTATTAATAAAATCAGGCTCGAAAATTCCAAAATATAATTTATCTTTCACGCTGCCTAAATACAACGGCACGGGACTCACAGTCACCGGCGCTTTAAACAATAAATCCCAGCCTTTAGACTTGACTTCATTAATATTAATATTAGCTTTAATTAAACTCATTAAATCATTTAAAGCCTGAGCGTCAACGCAAGTCTTCGCGAGATAAAGCACAGGCAGCTTAAACAATCCCATGCTGACAGAGCCGCCGCCGAAGTTAAA
>JAFSNU010000347.1 GCA_017447325.1 Synergistaceae bacterium
CACGAGATTATTCAGGGCAGTGCCGGTTGAAATTGGCGTGAGCGATAATAAATGGGTTGAGCTGAAAGGCGTAAAAGAAAGTTCGCGCGTCACACCGGCAAACAGCAAGCGTCCTAAACGTCCCGCGCTTACTCAAGAGCAAATAGCTGAGAGACAGAGCCGGCCTGTTATAGACGAGGGAACGCCGTTAGTTATCAATGCGAAATTAGGCGCATCTGAAAGCTCAAGCTCAGGACGTCCGGGCGGACTTATGGGCGGCATGGGCGGACCGGGCCCGAGAGGCGGCGGCAGGAGATAAGCGCGTAAGAACGCGAGGTAATAGAATGGCGATTATCGAAGTTAAAAATTTAGTTAAAATTTATAAGACCGGCGATATAGAGCTTAGAGCTTTAAACGACGTGTCGTTTAAGATTGAGCGCGGCGAATTTGTCTGCGTGATGGGGCCGTCTGGCTCAGGCAAGTCAACGATGATGAATATTTTGGGCTGCCTTGACGTTGCAAGCTCCGGCTCGTATGAACTCGACGGAATAAACGTTAAAACTCAAAACAGGGCGGAGCTCGCTGACGTTCGCAATCACAAATTAGGCTTCGTGTTTCAGGGCTTTAATTTATTGCCGAAAGTTGACGCGGTCGAGAATGTAGAATTGCCGTTGTTATATCGCGGCGTTGCAAGTGCTAAACGGCGCAAGGCTGCTGTCGAAGCTTTAGAGCGTGTAGGGCTTGGCCAGAGACTTCATCACAGACCGTCTCAGATGAGCGGCGGCCAGCAGCAGAGAGTTGCGATTGCCCGGGCGATAGTCGGACGGGCTCCGATTATTTTAGCCGACGAGCCGACGGGCAATCTCGACACTAAGACGACTGTTGAAATAATGAATATTTTTACGGAGCTGCACAAAGAGGGCATAACTGTAATTTTAGTCACGCATGAGCCTGATATAGCTACATGGAGCGAGCGTGTTTTGAGATTTAGAGACGGGCAATTAATCGCGGACGAAGCTGCGCCGAAGGGCGTGCAGCTTGATAACGAAGTTAAGCCGGAAGATATTTAGCAAATTTAAAATGCTGCGCAGGCTGGAGTGTGCGGCTTGATAATTTTAAATAATAATTTAACGCGAGGATATTTATTTAAATGGAAATAATTAAAACTGCTTTGCGGTCTTTATTAGGCAATCGGACAAGATCGATATTAACGATGCTGGGAATCATAATTGGAGTAGGAGCTGTAATAACTATGGTTGCGATAGGACGGGGCGCGGCTCAGCAAGTCGAGGGCTTTGTCGCGGGCTTCGGCTCTAATTTAATTATCGTCTTTCCTGCGCCGCCGAACTCGTCGGGAGCGCGGGGTGCAGCAGGCAGCGGAGCAACTTTAACGCTTGATGACAGTAATGCAATAGCGAACGAAAGTTTTTCGATTCAAAACGTAGCTCCTGAAGCTAACGGCTCGGCTCAAGTAATTTACGGCAACAGCAACTGGAGTACGAGTTTTACCGGCAGCACGCCTGAGATATTAAACGTAAGAAATTTGGAGATAGAACAGGGCGCGTGTTTTTCCGATGCTGATGTTAGATCGGCGGCGAAAGTCTGCGTGTTAGGGCCGACTGTCGTTAAAGAATTATTTGGCTACGCTGATCCGATAGACGCGGTGATTAGAATTAGAAATATCCCGTTTAGAGTTGTGGGAGTTTTAAAAGCTAAGGGGGCGAACTCGTTCGGACAGGATCAGGACGACGTAATATTTTTACCGATTACTACTGCGCAAAGGCGTTTGGTTCGATTTGGAACGCGCGTTGATTCTGTAAGACGAATTAACGTTCAGGCTCGTGACCGTGACTCGCTGACTGCGGCGCAAGATGAAGTCAAGGCTATATTGCGTCAGCGTCATAAATTGACAGAAGGCGTGCCGGATGACTTTAATATTAGAGACTTAACGGAAGCATTAGAGAACGCGGAGAGTTCGGCTGAAGTCATGAGCATATTGCTTGGAGCTGTCGCGTCGATTTCTTTATTAGTCGGCGGTATCGGCATTATGAATATAATGTTAGTGAGCGTGAGTGAGAGAACGCGCGAGATTGGAATTAGAATGGCTGTCGGAGCGAGGCCGTCGAACGTGCGAGTGCAGTTTTTGACTGAAGCTGTCGTCTTGTCGTTATTAGGCGGAGCGATTGGCATTGCAAGCGGCGTTGGAATATCTAAAGCCATAACAGAATTTATCAAGTGGCCGACGTTAATATCGCCTGAGTCAATTTTAATTGCCGTTGGATTTTCGGCGGCTGTCGGAGTGTTCTTTGGATTCTGGCCGGCGTATAAAGCTTCGCGGCTTGATCCCATTGACGCGTTGCGCACAGAATAGCCAGTGTCGCGGCCCCTGAACCCGTTTATAAAGCTTTGAGCATTCAAAATTTGTTGCGTTTACTACAATTCACGGCTGAAACGCACGAAATAAATTTTAGAATTTTAAAGCTTAATGCTCGCAAAAAATATATTATAATAAATTAAATTTATTTACTGGAGGAGTTGTTAAACATGAAAAAATTGTTTGCAAGTTTAACTTTACTGCTCGCGTCTGCGGGCGCAGCGTATGCGGCTGATAATAAAATTTTGGTCGCGGTGTTCTCGAGAGCTGACGAAAATTATTCTGTTGGAATTATCGAGAAGGGCAACACTATGGTATTAGCCGAGATGATCGCTGAGAAAACAGGCGGAGAATTATTTGAGATCAAGCCGGCAAAGCCTTATCCGAAAGATTATAAAACAACAACGGAGATCGCGAAGCGCGAGCAGAACGAGAACGCGCGTCCGGCCTTACTGAATGATAAAGACATAAGCGGCTATGACACGATATTTTTAGGCTATCCCAACTGGTGGGGCGATATGCCGATGATAATTTATACGTTTTTAGAGTCGCATGATTTTTCAGGCAAGACCGTAATTCCATTCTGCACTCACGGAGGCAGCGGCCTTTCAGGAACGGAAGGAACTTTGCGCCGCAGATTAAGCAAGTCAAGATTGATGAAAGGCTTGGCTATGAGCGGCACGACTGCGCAGAACAACCGCGATGAAACGCGCGAGAGAGTGAACGAGTGGCTTGACGGCTTAGGCTTTTAAAATTTAAAATTTAATTTAATTTAATTAGGCGTCTTGCTTTAGCATTAAGCGGGACGCCTTTATTATTTCTAATTTAAAATTTTGAATATATAATATATTTATAAAATTAAAATTTAAATGAGCGAGGGATAATGACATGCTGAGTAAAAAGGCCGTGCTTGCGGCGGTCGGTGACGAGTTGTTAAGCGGAGCGCGTCAGGAAGCAAACGGCGCGTGGCTTGCGGGTTATTTAAACAAAGCTGGCTGGGATGTTGAGCAGATAGAAATTATTTCAGACGAAGAGTTTAAAATTAAAAATTTATTAAATCACTGGATAGGCCGTGTTGATTTATTAGTCATGTCGGGCGGCCTTGGACCTACTCACGACGACAGAACCCGCGGCGCAATAGCTGCGTATTTAAATTGCTCGTTAAGGCCTGATGATTTATATAATAAAATTCTTGAAAGATATAGCAAGCCGGAAAGTCCCGAATATAATTTATCAAGATTTAAAAGGCTTGAAGCATGCCGCGACACTCAGGCAATGATACCGGAGTCAGCTGAGGCTGTTTATAATTCTACCGGCTCGGCTTTAGGAATAAAATTTAAGCGCGAGGGAACGAGAGTTTTAAGCTTGCCGGGCGTGCCTATGGAGTATAGAGCGATGGCGCGTCAGGAGCTGCCGGAGATCTTTGAAAGTTCGCGCGAGATAGTAAGTTTATCGTCTATAATAATCGGAATGCCCGAGGTCGAGATCGTCAACAAAATTCCTGAAGTTATTAATAATAAAAATCTTCACGTCTCTGTCCTGCCGTCGTTCCCGACTGTCGAGCTTATAGTCCGTGGCGAGACAAGCGAGGCAGAGAAAGCCGACGCGATAATTAGATCAAGATTTGAAGATATTTTGCCTAAAGGCGTTAATAATTTACAGGAAGCAGTGTTATATCAAGCAAAGTTGAATAATAAGCGCGTTGCTTGCGCTGAATCTTGCACGGGCGGGCTTGTTCAGGCGGCGTTGACTGAAGTTGCCGGAAGTTCCGAAATTTTTAACGGCGGAGTTGTCTCGTATTCTAATCAAGCTAAGATAAATATATTAGGCGTTGACGCTGAGATTATA
>JAFSNU010000348.1 GCA_017447325.1 Synergistaceae bacterium
AGTCTTATCAGCCGTGTCAAGCTTGTAATCATCGCCGAAACGGGCATATTTAAACTCGACTTTGCCTGTGCTTTTGTCGTGCGTGACGTAAAGCAGCGAGTCCTTCTTTAACGCCGGATTAACGCCCGTAGCCGCAATTACATCATCGACTGCGGTCATGGGCTTGCCGCTAATCGACGCCGCAAACGCCGCACCAGCTCCAATAACAAGAATTATGACAGCAATTAACAATTTACTTTTCAAGATTAACATCCTCCAATCTTACTGCCGCAAGCTTTAATTAAACTTTACTCGTAAACTGCCTTGCCGTTCCTGTTGAGCGTTATTCGCGAAATGCTGAACAGGTCGAAATTGTACCACTCGGCGTACGTGCCGTCGTCGAACTCAGCGCGAATATCCCAGTAACGGGCTTCGTCCCACGGGCTGAAGTTAATATCAACTTCATAGCCAGGTTTAAGAACGTAATTCCCGAGCTCGTCCTCCGCCCTCCATTTGTTTGCTCTCGTCGGGCTCAAGTAAATGCTGACGATTGTATCGCCGGTATTATTCATCAGCGTGAAATCCTGATCGTAAACGGCGGCAAACGCGGCAGTTCCGAAAATCAAAGCTGCAAGAGCCGTCAGCGCGACTAAAAGCTTTACAGTGTGTTTCATGAGAGAAACCTCCTTAATTAGAATTAGATATAAATATAACCCCGTCAGAGCGCACGAAATGCTTGCGGCTCTTAACGGGGAAATATTTACAAGATTTATAGATTTATAGATTGATTTAGGGAATTTTAATGAAATGGTATAGTTACGGCGCGTCTGAGCGTCTGAGCGTCTGAGCGATTATAGCAACTTTATTCACGCCTGTCTACCCCTTTAAATTTAAATTTAAATTAAATTTCTTGATATTATATCATAATCATGATTATATTAATAACAATAACGACTGCGCTGAATTTAGAGTTATTAAATGAAACTTTCCCGCTAATATATTAATTTATTATGTTAACGGGAAAGTTGTTTGAATTTAAATTTAATTAATTATTATTTATTAACCGGATTGAACTCGGCGGCTAAAAGCTCTTTAAACTTTTCAACGCTCATGCTGCCCAAGTCGCCCTTGCTGCGTTCTCTAACCGCAACTTCTTTATTCTGAGTCTCTTTGTCGCCGAGTACTATCATGTACGGCACTTTCTGGAGCTGCGCATCGCGTATCCTGCGGCCTAACTTCTCATCACGCGCGTCAATCTCAACTCGCAAGCCCGCATTCATGAACTGCGCTTTTAATTCTTTAGCATAAGCTAAATGGCCTGAAGCTTCATCGTTCGCTATCGGGATAATCTGAATCTGAACCGGAGCAAGCCAGAACGGGAAAGCTCCGGCGTAATGCTCGATTAAAATTCCCATAAAACGCTCGACACTTCCAAAAACAACTCTATGAATTAACACCGGCGTATGCTCCGCGCCGTCCTCGCCGATATAACTCACGCCGAAACGCCCCGGCATCTGGAAGTCAAGCTGAATAGTCCCGCACTGCCAAGTCCTGCCGATGCAGTCCTCAAGATGAAAATCTATTTTAGGTCCGTAAAACGCTCCGTCACCCGGGTTAATCGTGTAGGGCGTGCCGGTCTCCTCAAGCGCACTGCGCAGTGCCGCCTCGGCCTTGTTCCACTGCTCGTCAGTTCCCATGGAATCTTCAGGCCTTGTCGAAAGCTCGACGCTGTATTTAAATCCAAATACGTTAGTATAAAAATACTTGTCAAGGTTCATGATGTCCATGACTTCGCTTTGAATCTGCTCCGGCGTGATATACGTGTGAGCATCGTCCTGCGTAAAGCATCTGACGCGCATTAAGCCGTGCAGCACTCCACTTCTTTCATGCCTGTGCACTACGCCGAGCTCTGCAAGTCTCATCGGCAAATCTCTGTAACTTCTGAGCTGAGTTTTATAAACTAAAATGCTGCCCGGGCAGTTCATCGGCTTTATCGCAAACGGCTTCTCGTCAATTTCAGTAAAATACATGTTCTCGCGATAATGATCCCAGTGTCCGGATCTGATCCATAATTCCCTGTCCAAAATCTGCGGCGTTCTAATCTCAGTGTAGCCGCGCTTTAAATGCTCGCGACGCCAGAAATCTATCAACGTGTTCATTACGGCCATGCCCTTAGGATGGAAGAACGGGAAGCCCGGGCCCTCTTCGTGTAAACTGAATAAGTCAAGCTCACGGCCAAGCTTTCTGTGATCTCTTAACTTCGCCTCTTCCATGCGCTTTAAATACTGCTTTAATTCGTCCTGACTTGCAAACGCCGTGCCGTAAATGCGCGTGAGCATTTTATTCTTCTCGCTGCCCCGCCAGTACGCGCCAGCAACCGAAAGTAATTTAAAGTGCTTGATATAAGACGTGTCCGGCACGTGAGGCCCGCGGCACAAATCTTTATATTCGCCCTGCTTATAGACTGATACGTGACTTACGCCCTGCTCTTTAAGCTCGCTGATTAATTCAGTCTTATACGGATCGTCTTTAAATAAATTTAACGCGTCGTCACAAGTCAGATCTTCACGGGTTATAATCTCGGCTTGAGCTGAGATCTTGCGCATTTCAGCCTCTATAGCTGCTAAATCATTTTCAGTTATAACTGCGTTATTTCCTAAATCTATATCATAATAGAATCCGTCTTTAATCGCCGGCCCGATTCCGAAATGCGTGCCGGGATATAATCTCTCAACAGCTTGAGCCATTAAGTGAGCGCAGCTGTGACGTAAAATTTCAAGTCCCGCCTCGCTCTCCGGCATTATATATTCAACGCCTTCAGCATTCTCATTATCATTCTCATTTAAACGGCTCAAGTCTATTATCTCGTCATTAACTTTCGCCGCGATATATTTATCTTTCTTGCTCATAATTAATTAAATAATTCTCCTTACTATACTATTAATTATTAAATATTAACTATTAATAAAAGCGAGCTGTCATACGCTCGCCTTTTGTTCAGAGCTTCGACGGCCTCAAGGTATGAATAAGCGCATTATGAGGTCATCGAAGTTCTGGCTGAAAATATGGGTTCAGGGGCTACACTCCTGGTTACTTCATCGCGCGTAAGACAAGTTCAGCTATTACAGCCGAGCCGACAAACGTTCCGACAAAGACAAATAAACCAACTAAGACTATACGCCAGCCCTGCTTCTTTAAAATTCCAATATCTTTGCCGACTGCAAGACCAGCATAAGCTAAAATAGGCGTGCAAAGTCCAACGAAATTAATTTTGCTTACCCAAGCCGTAAGCTGCTCTGCATACGGAAAGCCCGGTATAGTGACTATGCAGCCGATAGTGACTATATATGCAACGGCAGGAAGTCCCTTCCACGGTATAATATAATGCACAAAAACGCCGGCAGCGATAATCGCAAGCAACACTAAAATTCCCGGGATAGCATCCTGAAATAAAGCCGCCGCACTCGCCGCACCATCAGCTCCCCAGACCGTGAGGCCATGCTGCGCTCCGACCCAGTTGCCGAGTAAAATCTGAACCGCGCATATAATTAAAAATACAGCCATCTGTTTATAAGTCATGATTTAAATCCTCGCTTTAATTAAATTAAATTTTAAGATTAATTCGCCGCAGCTTCAGCATTTCCCGCAGGACGGCTCGGAGCATCTTTAACGCCGCAAACTCTAACAAGCCACTCGCTTATCGGCAGGCTCAAAAATACGCACATGTAAACTCCGTCAAGTCCTGAGCACATGTTGCTTGCAGAAGCAAGAGCCGCAAGCTCGTCCTTTAAGTCCGGCCACATCTCAGTCAAAGGCGCAAGCGAGGCCGACATCATGCTCGCGCTGCCAGTGCCGCAAGCCATTGCAAGAGCCTGCGGACTAAAGAACGACGACATCGTTGACGCTATAAAGCTTGATAAAAAGCTGCAGAATAACGCGCCAAATACAGTTCCCGTTACGTAAACGCCCATGACGCCAATTCCCTCGGGCGTATCCATTCCGTATTTCTCACCGACTATTGCGATATTCGGCTCTCTTGCATTACTAAATGCCGCGCCGACCGCCTCGCGTCTAAGACCTAATAAAACTGCAATCGGAATTCCAAAGAATACAGTGCCGATATTTCCAAATTCCTGCAGGATCAACGCCGGAGCTGACTGCACAACTTTCCAGAAGCTCGGGCCGACTAAAGTTCCGTAGCGAGCCATTAAGAAGAAGAACGTAACGCTCACGAGCGACGACGTCTGAACCATGTCGTCATGCGTCAATAACTTTAAAGCCGGAATACCGCATAACGCGCCGAGAATAAACGCGTAAAGCAGCGGGATCATTACGAGCTTGGCCGGGCCTACGTCAAACGATATAGTGCCTATCAGCTCAGCTATTACGGTCAGGACAAGCGCAAGAACGTGCAGCTTCCAGTTTTTAAGCGCTCTGTCAACGATGTTCATTAAAACAACACTCCTTTAATTAATAATTAATTAATTTAACGCAATAAAAAAATCGGCTGTAACTTTCCCATAATTTATAAATTTTACAGGAAACGATACAGCCAATTAATTTTCTAAATTAAAATTCCGGCTTACCGAGGCCACTAATCCTCGTCGTTGCCTTTTGCTTATTTAATTTTTCGCTATTATATCACACTATGCTCCCGCGCGTCTAACTTTTATTATGCTTAAAATTAAGCTTGAAAAGGCAAATAATTTATGCTATATAAATACTTGGGTGAGTTAAGTTTTAAATTTTAATTTCAAGTTAAGGGCAAAAATATTTTAAGCAGGAGAGTTGATTAACTTGAAGAGTTTTGACGATTTGCTTACGTCCAGACAAGGGCCGTGGATTGCCGGCGGAGTTATCGGACTTGTTGCGGTTGCGCTTGCGTATCTCGGCAACCCTGGCAACATGGGATTTTGCGTAGCGTGCTTTACGCGCGACATAGCCGGAGCGTTGAAGTTTCATAATGCGCCGGTCGTTCAGTATATCAGGCCTGAAATTACCGGATTTATTTTAGGCTCGTTTCTTTCAGCGTTTTTATTCAGGGAATACTCGCCGCGCGGAGGCTCGTCGCCTTTAGTGCGCTTTGGTCTCGGCGTGTTCGCGATGCTTGGTGCGTTAGTATTTTTAGGCTGCCCGTGGAGAGCTTATTTAAGAGTTGCCGGCGGAGACTGGAACGCTCTTTACGGAGTTGCGGGGCTTGTTGTCGGAGTTTTAATCGGCATAATGTTTTTAGTTAAGGGCTTTAGCTTGGGCGCAGCGCATAAAAATCCTAAATTTGCCGGATTAATAATGCCCGTTATAGCTGTTGCTTTATTAGCATTTTTATTTATTAAGCCGAGCTTTATAGCGTTCTCTGAGAAGGGTCCGGGCTCGCAGCATGCTCCGGCGTTAATAGCTCTTGCAGTTGGCTTATTAGTCGGATGGCTTGCTCAGCGTACGCGTTTCTGCACTGTCGGAGCAATTCGTGACGTGTTTTTAATGCGCGATTTTTATTTATTTAAAGGAATTTTAGCGTTTATAATCGTTGCGTTCGGAGCAAATTATGCGTTAGGCTTATTTAAGCCCGGATTTGAATCTCAGCCGGTTGCGCATTCTGACCAGTTATGGAATTTTTTAGGCATGGTGTTGTCTGGATTGGCGTTCACGCTTGCCGGAGGCTGCCCTGGCCGTCAGCTTATCATGGCCGGAGAGGGCGACTCTGACTCGGGCGTATTTGTTTTAGGAATGCTTGTCGGCGCAGCTATAGCTCATAATTTCGGAGCGGCGTCGAGCGGCGCGGGCATCGGAGCATTAGGCGCACATGTGACTATAATAGGCTTAGTATTTTGCTTATGCGTCGGATTTTTCTCGCGGCAGAAAATTTAATTTTTAAATTTTTAATTATATTTAATATATATTAAAGAGGAAGAAGATTTTATTATGGCAGATAATATTATTGTAGTTGATGCGTCGGGCTTGTCATGTCCTCAGCCTGTCATGGAAACTAAAAAGGCTCTTGCGGGCTTGAGCTCAGGCCATGTTGAAATTTTAGTTGATACTGCGACGTCGAGAAATAACGTTACGCGCTTTGCCGAAAATCAAGGCTGGAAAGCTGTTAGCGAGGAGCGCGAGGACGGCGGATTTAAAGTTGTTTTAAATAAATAAAATTAAATAAAATAAAATTTTTAATTAAGCGGCTGAAGTTTTTAATTTTAAAAACTTGGCCGTTTTTTATTTTAAAATTTTAGAATATCGGTTATAATACGTAAAATTTTAAAGTAAATTTTAATTAATTTTTATAAAATTTTGTGAAAGAGGGGGCGTGCAGTCATGAAATTAAAAATTAATTTATTTTTATTAATCTTAGCTTTATTATTTAATATAGATGCTGCATTTGCTAAAAATCTTACGCATAAAGACGGAGATGTTTTAGTGATATTTAAAGGAGAAGATAACCAGCGGGTCACGGCTTCGAGTTTAAAGGGCGTTGGCCGCGACGCGTTAAGAGCAGCGTCTATAGCTTCGGAGAACGGCGCATGGGTTAAAAATATTTATAATAATTTATCTCAGGCCGGCAATAATGTTTTTGCATTAATTCACTCGGATATTTTATCGGCTGATGAGTTGGTCAGCGAGTTATTAGAGAGGCCGGATGTCATAGCTGCTTCGCCGAATTATATTGTACGCGCGGCTGTAATGCCTAATGATACTGCAACGCCTGATAATAATACGGGCTTATGGGGTCTTAATTATATAAGCGCGCCTGAACTTTGGAGCGATGATATTACTGGCAGCAGCAATGTTTATGTTGCGGTAATAGACACCGGAATAGACTACACGCATCAGGACTTGGCAATTAATACGGATTTAAATTTAAGCAAAAATTTTGTAAGTTCTGTGAGCGATTTTATGGATGACAACGGCCACGGAACGCATGTCGCGGGGACTATCGGCGCGGCAGGAAATAATAATTACGGCATAGTCGGCGTGAACTGGAACGTTAAAATTATCGCGCTTAAAGCTTTAGACGCTAAGGGCGAGGGCGAGATCGCGGACGTTATAAGTGCGCTTGATTATGTATATAGTTTGATAAATAATAATAATTTAAATTTGGCAGCACTGAACATGTCGCTTGAGGCTTATGTAGACTATGCGCCGAGCCAGATCAGCAACAAGAACGATCCGCTCTGGCTTGCGATGAAATATATAGACTTGACTAATAAGACAAGTATGATAGTTGCGGCGGGCAACGAGGGAATTACAGTCGGTGAGCCGTCGGAGACAAGCAGCTCGTCTCATAAAGTCGGAGACTATGTATATCCCGCGTCTTTTACGGGGATTTATAACATGATCTCCGTCGGAGCTTTAGATAATTCTGGAACTTTAGCAAGTTTCAGCAATAAGAAGGCTGACGTGGCCGCGCCGGGCGTAAATATTTTAAGCACTTGGCCGGTGAACTTGTCAAGCACAAGAGCGTCAAGCCTGAGCGACGGAGCAAGGGTTGCAAGTATAAGCGGAACGTCGATGGCCGCTCCTCATGTTGCCGGAGCTGTCGCGCTGTTAAAGTCTTATAAGCCTAATTTTACAGCTTCGCAGGTAAAGGCCGTTATTGATAATACTAATAAAGCTAATTTGAGCGCGGCTAAAGGCTCGGACGGAGTGTTTAATATTGCTGACATAGTTGAATACGCCGATGATGCTGATAATCAAGCTGTGATAGACGCGGCTGAAGATCTGCCGAAAGAGTATCAGGACGACCCTGATGATTCAAGCAGTGACAGCAGCGGCAGCAAGAAATCAAGCGGCGGCAGTTCGGGCTGCGCAAGCTTTAATATTAATTTAATTTTATTGTTTGCGGCGTTATTAGTTATTAAAGTTATTAACAAAAAATATTTAATAAAATAAAAATGGCTGAGAATACTACGCTTTATTTAGTGCGTCACGGAACGACAGAATATAACGCCAAGTTCAGGTATCAGGGCTTGGCGGATATTCCGTTAAATGATTTAGGCCATAAGCAGGGCGAATTATTAACTAAATATTTTAAAGATATTAAAATAGATTTAGGCGTTAGCAGCAATTTAGCGCGCGCCCGTCAAACTCTTGAATATATTTTAGCCGGTCATGACGAGGCTGAAAGTTTTATCGAGCCGGATTTGCATGAAATTAATCTGGGAATATTTGAGTTAAGACCTGTGACTGAAGTCGCAATATTATTTCCGGAGTTTCAGAAGAATTTTATATTAAAGCCCGGCGATATAAAAGTTCCGCGCGGCGAGTCGTCTGTTGAAGTCTATAATCGAATGCGGGACGCGATTTTAAGAATAGTTAAGGCTAATCAAGGCAAGACTATAGCTATGGCGTCGCACGGATTTGCAATTCAAACTTGGCTTAATTACGCAAGCAATGTTAAAGCTGAAGACATGAAGTTATTAAGTTTAGATAATGTCGCAGTTAGCAAGTTTATATTTGATAAAGATTTTAATATTAAAATCGAGTATATCGGCGACACGAGTCACTTAAAAGACGAGTATAAACAGAATTACGACTGGGATGTTCTGGCTCATCCTGCGCCTTTATTGCTTTATAATTCTAAAAATTATAGAGCTGCTTTAGCTAATAATTATGTTAAAAATTTAATTAAGAAATATAAAGTCAGAGCGCAGTTTAGAGATTTAGCGGACGCGCCGCTTTATGACGAAGAGCTTGAAGCAATTTTAAATAAAGATATTAATAATAAATATATTAATAAAGATTTGTTTTTAGTTGCGGCAGATAAGGCCGTGACGGGCTATAGGAAACGCGAGTTTAATAAAATTTTAGGAGTTAATAATCATGATGAAGCTTAACGAGAAGATAAAGAAGTGCAGATTAGAGGCCGGCCTGACGCAAATTGAACTTGCTAATGCAATAGGCGTTCATCCGAATACTTTCAGGAAATGGGAGAGCGGCGATCGCGTGCCGAAAGTTACAAATCTTGCTGACATATCGAAAGTTACCGGCGCGTCGATGGAGTGGCTTTTGGACTTTAAGAGCAGCGATAATAAGCATAAAGAAGACAGAATGGCTCAGTACGCGGACGCTGTGAAGTCGATAGCGGTTATTGCGATGCCTGTCATGTTTACTAAGGCTTTAGTCGCGGCGGCTGGGAAAGATGTTTTTGTGAAGGCTGTTACGGCGGCGGCTAAAAAATACGCTGAAGACGTCTTGAAATAATATTTATAATTTAATAAATTTTTAAGCCCTGATGGTTAATTATGTCAGGGCATTATTTTATTTAAATTTAATGCAGGGAGGTGTAATCTAGTTATATATTTTGTGTAAATTAGTGCTATAGAGTGTTATGAATTATAGCTTGACAAATAGCTGTCTATCCCATAAATTTTTAAATAGGGACAGAGGGCGGGGAGTGCAGGCCAAAGCACTATAACAATAGAAACTTGATACTCAGAATATGAGGAATCACTACCGTGGGCTACACGGGAAGTCAAGCCTCCGGACTGTCGGGCAAACCTGAGTAGCATTAGCAAAAAGGGACAGGGTGAACGAGGAAAATTCATAAACGGTGTAAAAGCACAATATTACACTTTTTATGTAGCAGTGAGCGTTATGGATGATGAAAGTAAAATATTCAGCGGGCTGTGCGCTTGGACTTCTCTCGGGCTTTTATTAATGCTGTCAATAATTTTAATTATTAAATTTGTTTTGTTTGATTTAATTATAGAATTAATGGGCTGGTACTTCTTTGCATTATGGGGCGCGGCTTTAATCGGCGGAGGCGTCGGCGCGTATTTTATCCGTAAAAGCTTATGGAAGTTTAAAACGGGCAAGGCCTTAAAGTTTTTAATTTTATTTAGTATAATTAACGGCTGTGTTTTGTCTATAACTGCGCTGCCTTATGCTCCCGTCACAGTGCTTCAAGTCTATCTGCCGATTATAATTATGTTCGCTCTGGCAAGTATTTGCAGCAAAATTTTTAAAAATACAAGCATTATCATGATGGGCTTGTTTGGATTATTTACGGCTTTAATTATTAATTTTTATTTCAAAACTTCGTGGGCTGCGTTCGCCTTGGGAATTATAGTCGTGATAATCTTTATGTTATTAACTTTAAATAATATTCTTGAAGCGGTTAAAAGACGTGCCGCGCTTAACGGCTCGCTCGCTGTTTCAATTGGCCTGACGTTCTGCATTGCCGGCTGGGTATTTATTATTGGGACTTTGTTAAACTTGCCTGATAGATTTAAAAAATGAATTTATAAATTTTTAGCAAGCTTGACATGATATTTATAAAACAAGTAAAATAAGATATATTTTAATTCTTTAAGGGAGAGTGAAATTTCATGAAGAAATTTGCGTTTGCTTTAGCTTTAGTTATGCTGTTTGCGTTCGCGGCGTTTGCCGGACCTATGCCGGGCGGGACGAAATTAATTTTCTCGACGGGCGGAGCTCAGGGAACTTATTACGGCTTCGGAGGCGTATTAGCGGGCAAGGTCGGCGAGACGACGAGCACTCAGGTCACGGCGATTACATCCGGCGGGTCTAAAGCCAATATCGAGGCAATGGACGACGACGATGCGCAGCTTGGATTTGTTCAGACGGACGTCGGCGCGTATGCTTATAAAGGCATGCGTTTGTTCGAAGAGAAAATTGATAATTTCTCGACCGTCGCGAATTTGTACATGGAGCAGGTGCAGATCGTCACGCTTGATCCCAAGATTAGAACGGTTGCGGACTTAAAGGGCAAAGTCGTCTCAGTCGGAGCGGCGGGTTCGGGCGTTTACTTTAACGCTGTTGACGTGTTAAAAGCTTACGGTCTTGATATCGAGAAAGATATTCAGCCGACTTATCAGTCATTTGGAGACAGCGTCGAAGCTCTTCAGGACGGAAAGATCGACGCGGGCTTTATAGTCGCCGGTGCGCCGACAACTGCTATCACTTCGCTCTCTGCTACTAAGAAAGTTTATTTAGTAAGCTTTGACGACGAGCATATTTTAAAATTAATCGCCGATTCGCCTTATTACAGCAAGAATGTCATAGCAAAAGAAGTTTACGGAACTGACGAGGACGTTACGACCGTTGCAGTCGGTGCAGTTGTAATAGCACGCGACGACGTGAGAGAGGCCGACGTTTATAATTTCCTGTACGGAATATTCGAGAATAAAGACGCTATAGCTGCTGCACACGCAAAGGGCAATGATCTTGATTTAAACTTTGCGGTGTCTTATACGGCAGTCCCGTATCACCCGGGCGCAATTAAATACTTTGCCGAGAAGGGACTTAACGTCACCGGCAAATAGAGTTATTTAAATTTAAAATTTATAATTAAATTATGCTGCGGCTCTTTATTTAAATTAAATATTGCGGCCGCAGCTTTTTAATTTTATAGCAAGTATGATTAAAAACAGGTAGCTTCCTTCACCCCTCCGTCAGCCTTTAGGCTGCCACCACCCCTTAGCAGGGGAGGCAAGATATAGTCGCCCCTGTAAGGTTGAGAGAGTACGGGCATGTACTCTCGAGTATGTCACGTAGTGACAGAGGGGTGTTGCGTTTCAAATACAGTAACTATGATCAAAGGAGTTGATTTGTATTATGGAAGAAGATGTTAGAACTCAGCAGGATATCGCGCAGGATGTTGACGCTGTCATGAAGAAGTATGACCGCGAGTCCAATACGCGCGTATGGGAGGGCGTGCCTAAACAGGCCGTAAGATTATTAGCGGCGGCGTTCTCACTTTACTGCATCTGGGTTACTTTGTTCAGCACGGCAATGCCGGAAGTGCGCTTAAATATATTTTTAGCTTTAATTTTAATTTTGGGCTACTTAAATTATCCCGTCAAGCGCGGCGGAGTAACTAAAGGCGCAGCGGCAAGCCCGGACTCTTTCTCTATATCTTTAAGCCTAAGCACTGAGAATAGAGTTAATAATATTCCGTGGTTTGATATTTTATTAATGCTCGCGGGAGCTGTGCCGTTTCTATATTTC
>JAFSNU010000349.1 GCA_017447325.1 Synergistaceae bacterium
GCTTATCGAACATTAACAAGTCGCCTATAAACGTTCCGCAGTCGGCGAATTTAACGCTCAAATTATTTTTGATAAATGCGTCGTTGAGCGCGCGCGGAAATTTATCGGTCTTGAATCTTTGCGTTAATGTGATTACAGTTTTATTAGCATGAGATAAAACGCATAAAAACGGATGACGCACTATCGCCGGTATAAACATTTCAGCGTTTAACACATAACGCTCGAGCCCGCCCTCGATTAAAGTCCTGCCGATATTAGAGTAGCAGAACGTGCCGATATAGTCTTTGTTATAGAAAAATCCTTCGCGGAACTTGCGCACGTCTTCGGGATTATTAACCGGCTGGCCGTTCAAGCTCTGCCTGACTTTCACTGCCTGACTTAACGCCCAGTCCAAGTGCTTTCGCTCAAGCTGCGGCTCGGACAGCGCGTTATAAATTATATAAGCCTGCGAGAGCGTGTCAAGCTCCAAAATTTTTTGCGTGACTGGCACGGGGAACACGTCCGCAAAATTTGATAAAGATTTATTTTTATATCGCGGCTTCAAGTCAACGACTTCAAATAAAGTAATTAACTCGCCGTCATTAACTTTATACGCGTTATTCACGGCCTGAGCAGTTATTGCAGTTAAGACTGATTGAATGCTTGACTTTGACTCGTGAGCCATGCGCTTTAGCTCGCAGGTGTTAAGCGTATATCTAAAGCGCCGCGTGTGCATATGCTCCTCGAATTTATAAAAATCATCAGGCAGCATGAACATGCTAAAATTTTTTAATTTAAATTCCGGCGTTTTGTCCTGATTTAAATTAATTATGTCTTGATAGACTTCTGAAGGATCTTCAAGCTCTGTTTTATCTTGCGGCGTCTCGAGCAGCGTTATATATTTATTGGGCTGAATATTAAAGCCGGCGAGATTTAAATAATAATATAATAAAGTTCGTACAAAGTCTAACAGCCCGCGCCCGTCTGAGACAGCGTGATACATCGAGATAATTAATTTATTGCGGTCGTAAAGCACTCTGAATAAATAGCCGTTCATGTCATCCGTGCCGAAAAATTTTGTGTCGTCCGGCTCATATTTATAAACGTCGGCCTCGCGCGTATTGTCTTGATAAATCACTTCGCCTTTCGCGTCAATAAAAATTTCCGGTCTGAAAGCTCCGTTGCGTTTAAGCGCAATATTTAAAGCCTGCTTTAAAATTTGCGGATCGATTATGAAGCTCAAGTCAAGCTCGAGGACAATAGAACAGGTCTCCTCGTCGGACGAGAAGAAATAAAACATTCGGTCAAAAGTATTCGGAACGCGTTTATTAATTTCCATGCCTGCCCATCGCCTCGTAAATTTTAAAATTTTAAATTAACTCGAATTTATTTTAGCAAATTATTTTGAATTTTTATATAATTAAATTAAAAATTTTTTCAGGCTATCGCGGGCCGTGTTAAATAAATTTTAATTTTAAATCTTCAAGGAGAGATGTAAAGATGTTGGGCGCAATTATCGGAGATATTATCGGAATGCCGTTTGAGTTTAATCCTCACAAGTCAACAGAGTTTAAATTAATCACGCCGCGCTGCACGTTCACGGATGACACTGTCATGACCTGCGCGGTTGCCGAGGCTTTGATGAAAGTTTTTAAAACTCGCAATGAAGCTTCAACGCCGGAGCACGAGGAAAATTTTAAACGTGAATTAGTAAGCTCTATGCAGAGACTGGGAAATTTATATCCTGACGCGGGCTACGGCACAAGATTTTATTTATGGCTCATGCAGTCAGAGCCCAGGCCGTATAATAGTTTAGGCAACGGTTCGGCAATGCGCGTTGCTCCTGTCGCGTGGGCGTTTGATGAGCTTGAACAGGTTGAAAGATTTGCGGAGTTAAGCTCTATAGTCACGCATAATAATCCCGAGGGAATACGCGGAGCAAAGGCGGTGGCCGCGGCAATATTTTTAGCGCGTAAGGGCAAGACGCAGGACGAAATTAAAAATTATGTGAGCGCAAAATATTATTATGATTTAACTAAGAGCGTTGAAAGAATTAGAAATAATTATAGATTTAACGAGACTTGCCCGGGCAGCGTGCCTGAAAGCATAGTTGCTTATCTTGACGCAGAAGATTTTGAAAGTGCTGTGCGCAATGCTGTATCGCTCGGCGGAGACGCTGACACTCAGGCTGATATTGCCGGAGCTATTGCCGAAGGCTCTTGGGGCATACCTGACGAAATTATTAGCGCGTGTTTAAGCAAGCTTGATGATAATTTAAGAAATATTTTGCGTAAATGGCGTAATTTTATGCGAGGCTAAAAATTTTATAAAAATATTGTAGAATATTAAGAATTTTAAATTAAAAATAATAAATTAATAAATTAAGTAAGGAGATAATTTTTTGGCTTCGATTACAGTTGTAGGCTCGTTGAATATGGATTTAGTGATACGCGCGCCACGCAGGGCGTTCCAGGGCGAGACTTTAATAGGCGGAACGTTCGGAATGACGGGCGGAGGCAAGGGGTCTAATCAGGCTCTTGCAGCTGCGAGACTGGGCGCGGCCTCGTTCATGATCGGCAGCGCAGGGGACGACGATTTTGGATTAAGATTGAAAAATGTTTTGGAGGACAGCGGCGTTGACTGCGCGAATATCACTTTTCACGATGACATAAGCACGGGCGTGGCTGTAATAACTTTGACAGAGGACGGCGACAGTTCGATAATTTTGTCTCAGGGCGCGAACTCGCGTTTGGATTTTGTCGCTGTAGAGAAGTGCGAGGAAATTTTTAAATCGAGCGACGCGGCGTTGTTTCAAATGGAAATTCCTCCGGAGACAGTCGCGGCCGGCTTGAGACTTGCGAAGCAATGCGGCTGCAAAACTTTTCTGTCGGCTGAGCCTCCGTTCTCGCTGCCGTCGGACGCTTGGAACTGCATTGACTATATGATCTTAAACGAGAAGGCTTTAAATTTTTATATCTCAGGCCACAGGAACGAATCTCCGTCGCGTGAGAAGATAAACGAGATGGCGGATTTAATAAAGACGCGCGGAGTTCATAACGTTGTTGTAACGCAAAGCGCAGAGGGCGGAATTGTGTTCGCGCATAATAGAAAGCCGTTCAGGTTCGAGCCGTTCGCAGTTAGAGTTGTTGACACTACGGGAGCCCGCGATGCGTTTTGTGCTGGATTATGCGTTGCGTTGTCTGAAGGAATGAAGTTTGAGGATGCGGCGCGTTTTGCCTCGGCTGCCGGTGCGCTTGCCTGCACTAAAATCGGTGCTCATCCGTCGCTGCCTTGGCGTCAGGACGTCGAGAATTTATTAAAAGAAGTTGACAACGAAGATTTTTAAATTTTAAAAATTTTATTAAAATGAGCGTAAAAGATTGGACTAAAAGTGTAAGGGCGTGTTATTGTTATTGCCTTGGCGTCAAAACATCGAGAATTTATTAAAAGATGTTGACGAGTATTTTTAATTTTAAAAATTTTATTTAAATGAGCATAAAAGAGCTGCCTGAAAGCGTATGGACGCGTATTGCCGCCGGCGAAGTTTTGGAGCGGCCGGCCTCGGCTGTCAAAGAGTTAATAGAGAACTCGCTTGATGCCGGAGCTAAAAGAATTAAAGTAAGATTATGGGACGGCGGACGTTTAAGAATAGTTGTCGAGGACGACGGCGCGGGAATTTTATTTGACGATTTAATTTTAGCTTTAACGCCTCATGCGACGAGCAAGATAAATAATATTGAGGACTTAGAGGCTATAAATACTTTAGGCTATCGGGGCGAGGCTTTAGCAAGCATTGCCGCAGTGTCTGATATTGAAATCATGAGCAAGGCTTTAAATGCTGAGAGCGGCGGTGTTGTAAAATCTCAAGCCGGACGCATTACAGAGCATGAGGAGATAAACTGCGCATTCGGAACGAGAATCCAGATTGATAATTTATTTGGAAATTTCCCGGCGAGGCGGAAATTTTTGAAGAGCGCGTCGGGCGAATTGAGACGTGCGGCAGTTTGCGTTAGAGAGTATGCGGTTTGCCGGCCGGAGATTAGCTTTATGCTTGAGCATGACGGCAAAGAAATTTTTAAATCTGACGGCTCGGGCGACAGGAGGCGTTTATTATCCCGCTTGTGGAGCGGCGAGCAGGATTTAAAACTTGTGAACGTAGAGAGCGGACATGTCAAGCTTGAGTGCTGGCTGCAGTTAAAACCAAGCATACGCGGCAATAATTCACGCAGCGATATAATGGCGTTTGTAAATTCGCGGGCAGTGAACGACCCTGTTATAAAGGGCGCGGTTAATTCTATTGCGAAAGAGTTTAGCGGGAACTGGGCGTTGTTCTTTGAGCTTGACGCGTCTTTAGTTGACGTGAATATTCATCCGGCCAAGGCTGAAGTTAGATTTAGATA
>JAFSNU010000350.1 GCA_017447325.1 Synergistaceae bacterium
CTTGACTTCATTAATATTAATATTAGCTTTAATTAAACTCATTAAATCATTTAAAGCCTGAGCGTCAACGCAAGTCTTCGCGAGATAAAGCACAGGCAGCTTAAACAATCCCATGCTGACAGAGCCGCCGCCGAAGTTAAACGCGATTTTTCCATTCGCTAAATCAAAAAATAATTCTTCATTTATATTATTTCTGCTCAATAAATTTTTAAACTCTCTAACATCGCGCAAAAAATTTAAATTTATGCTTGATCCAAAAGCTATAAACGGCGTTTCAATTATATTTAAATCTAAATTTCCGCCAGTCACAGGCTCATTTACGCACAGCTCATTATAAAAATTTTCGCTCAAAGCCTCTTTTAAATTTATAAACGCGCGAATTTTAAAATTCTCAGGCTCTAAATTAAAATCAATCTCAAAATTTAAAGCTTTAACAAAAATATTCTTAACTAATCTCAAGCTTGCGGCGTTAAACATCCGCCTAATTCTGCCTCTTCTATTAATATGACGCAATATGCTTTCAGTGTTAATATGCGCGAACATAAAATTTTTTGAATTATATTTGAGTTTTAAATTTAATCTAAAGCTTTTATTATTTATAGATGCTATTCCGGATTTTACAATTTCAGGCGCACTGCCGGCGATTAATAAATTTTCCCGCGCGCTCATCCAAATATTATTATTCACGCGCAATAAATTTCCGTCCGGCTCAACCTTAATTATCCCGTCAGCTAAATTATTTAACGGACTATTATTGCTTATAAATAATTTTTGCAAGTCCTCAGGCTCGGCTTCAAGATCAGCGATTTTGTCTAAAATATTTTTATTATTATTAAACTCTAACGCCGCTTTAACAAAACTTTTGCCATGAATATCATAGCCGATCACAGCCATTAAAGACTTAACGTCAACGTCAGACGCGATCGCTTTAATCATATTTACATCTTCACTGGTCATGCTTAAAGCTTTAGCTAATAATTCTAAATTCTCATCGCTCAGCGCCCAGCCCACAAGCCCGCTTAAATCTTCAAGCTTCACAACAAAATAAACCGCGCTATCATGACATGAGCTCACAGCGTCGTCAACTTTCAAATCTTCCGCATTAGCGCAACACGCAATTAATACAACGCAAAAAATTATCAGCAAAAATTTTTTAATAAATTTCAAAATTTCTTCAGCTCCTTAAATAAATTTTAAATAAAAAATGCCGCGCCTTAATTACAAGCGCAGCATTATTATAATTAAAATATAATTAAAATAATTAAATTATTTACTTCGCGTAAGCATTATAAATTTCAATAAACGTGTCGGGCTTCAAGCTCGCTCCGCCGACCAACGCGCCGTCAATCGCGTCCATGCTCAATAATTCTTTAGAATTACTCGGCTTGACGCTGCCGCCGTAAAGCACAACCGGCTTAACGTCCTTGCCCGCGATCTCGTTAATTAATTTCTTGCTCCACGCGCAGACTTCTTCCGCCTGAGCCGAGGTCGCGGCCTTGCCAGTTCCGATTGCCCAGACAGGCTCGTACGCGTAAATTATTTTAGAAATCTCTTCAGGCGTTAAATCTTTTAACGCGGCTTTAATCTGACGCTCCATAACGTCGAAAGTCTTTCCGGCCTCGCGCTCGTCTAACATCTCGCCATAGCAAAATACCGGAACTAATCCATTATCTAAACAAGCCTTGACTTTCTTCGCGACTAATTCATCGCTCTCGCCTAATATATGCCGGCGCTCGCTGTGGCCAAGAATAACATGCGTTACTCCGCACTCTTTAAGCATACTAATCGAGATCTCGCCGGTGAACGCACCTTTAGCTTCAAAGTAGCAGTTCTGCGCTCCGATATGCACGCCGTCATTAGCCGCCTTACGCGCCGCGTGTAAAGACGTGAACGTCGGGAACAC
>JAFSNU010000351.1 GCA_017447325.1 Synergistaceae bacterium
ATCGAGAAGTCAACGCGTCGCTCTCAGGCGGAGAGTTAAAGCGCATTGAAATCGCGACTGTGTTAGCAAAGCAGAGCAAATTAACTTTATTTGACGAGCCCGAGGCCGGCATTGACTTGTGGAGCTTTCAGAATTTAATTAAAATTTTCGAAGAGATGCGCAAGAATATTCAAGACAGCTCTATTATAATAATTTCGCATCAGGAGCGGATTTTAAATATAGCTGACAATATTGCAGTGATGGCCGGCGGAGTTATAACGAAGCACGGGACGCGCGAAGAAATTCTGCCTGACTTGGTCGGAACGAGCGCAGCCGTCAGTCAGTGCTATAGATTTACAAATTAAATTAAATTAAATTAAATTTTAGGTGAGTAAAGCATGAGCGAGAATAAAGATAATAAGAAAGTTGTAAATCTTGACGAGATTCAAAAGCGTTTAATTAAGGAAGTCGCGGACTTGCATGAAGTCCCGATGGGCGCATATAATTTTAGAGCTAATAGTCAGCTCGCCGGACGCAGCACGACGGCGAATATTGATATTAAGTCTAAAGACGACGGGACTGGCATTGATATATTTATTAAGCCAGGCACTAAGAACGAGAGCGTGCATATTCCCGTTGTGCTGAGCCAGAGCGGAATTAAAGAGACTGTGTATAACGATTTTTATATCGGCGAGGACAGCGATGTTGTTATAGTAGCCGGATGCGGGATTGACAACTGCGGCGTTCAGGACTCAGAACACGACGGAATACACAGATTTCACGTCAAGCCTAATGCGAAAGTAAAATATGTTGAAAAACATTACGGCTCAGGCAGCGGCTCGGGCAAGAGAATTTTAAATCCGCAGACTGAAGTCTATATGGACGAGAATAGTTATTTAGAAATGGAAATGGTGCAGATAAAGGGCGTTGACTCGACCGAAAGATTAACTACAGCTGAGTTAAAGGCCGGAGCAAAATTAGTAGTTCGCGAGCGATTAATGACGCACGGCGAGCAAAGGGCTTTAAGCGCGTATAAAGTAAGCTTGAACGGAGATAATTCAAGCGCGGATGTAGTGAGCCGTTCGGTAGCGAAAGAAAATTCGTTCCAGAAATTTGACGCGTGCGTAATCGGCAACGCGCCCTGCCACGGCCATACCGAATGCGACTCTATTATTATGGATAATGGCAAGATATTAGCCGTGCCGTCGCTCGAGGCAAATAATATTGACGCGATGTTGGTTCACGAGGCTGCAATCGGCAAGATCGCCGGCGAGCAGATTATAAAACTAATGACGTTAGGACTTACAGAACAGGAAGCCGAAGAGCAGATTATAAACGGATTTTTAGCGTAAATTTTTAGCACCCCTCCGACCTCTTCGAGGCCACCTCCCCTTACAAGGGAGGCAAGGAAAGCGGGGACGGCAACTCTCGTCCCCCTTGTAAGGGGGGATTAAGGGGGGTGTATAATTTAAGCAGCCGGCATTAAGGACTGAACTTGAAATTCTTTAATCGAGGCCATTATCGACGCGACACCGTTTTTGACCGGCGCGTTTTTATCATCGCTGTTATTAGCAGTGTTGTTTAAAATCGGCGTACCCCGTGCGACTTCGGTCTCGTGACTGTCTTTATTATTGCTCGAGTTCTCACGCGTGATTTCTTGACGAGCCTGGGCAGCTATAGCAGCAGCTTTTGCCGCGACCTTGCGGTCCTGTCCCGACGGATCAGCCGGAGCGGTCGCTGCGCGCTGGACTTGCTGCATGTTGTGTAAAGTCTCTTCCGGCGTTGAGCCCGTGCGCATTTGAATCGGAACTTCGCCGCCTGTTATATAGCTCTTGCCGTCCGGGCCTTTGGTGTAAGTGTAGCTTACGCCGCCGCCGAATGCTCCTGCCGCAGCCTGATGCGCAGCCTCGTGAGTTATGACTTCGCGCTCCGTGTCTTTAAGCTCCTGAACGACTTTCTCCTCTTCGTCCGACAAATCTTTATCGCCGGCTAAACTTGAATTTGAGTTAGAGCTTGAGCTTGCAGAGTCTTTAGATTTATTAGAGCTTGAGCGTTCGTCTTGAGACGCTTGGACTTTGCTTAAATCTTCGTCCTGCTTGACTTGAATATCTTTAGTTGAAAGGCCGCCGCCCGCGCGTTCTAAATCTTCTTCGCTGCCCTTCATCGTGACGGACGCGCCCGTGATATAACGCTTGCCGTCCGCGCCTAAAGTATAGTGATAGACCGTGTGAACTTCTGCGCCCGAGCCTAAGCGTGATTTTAAATTTTGTTCCTGAGCTAAAATATCCTGCTCTTGACGCTTTAAGCTCGACGTCTCGTTATTATTATTAACTTTCGCGCTCTGTTCTTGATTATTAATTTTATTTAAAGCCGTTTGATTTTTATTTTTGTCAACTGCGTTAACTCTATTAACCGGCTCTAAATATCCTGCTCCGAACATCGACGTAACCTGCATAATTTTTCACCTCTGCTTTAATCTAAATTAAATTAATTTTAAAATTATTATAGCATTAATAAAAATTTTGCGCGTGAGCCTGCGTGTCAAGTCAAGGCAAAAAATTTTTTGAAAATATTTTATTAATAAGAAAATTATAATATAATATAAAAGATTTTAATTTAATTTGAGGAGAGTGTTGTATCATGTACAGTTTTACGCTTAACGAGACTTCCTATCACGGCTCAGGTGCTATATCAGCTATACCGGCGGAGATTAAGAACCGCAGGCTTAAAAAAGTTTTCGTCGCGTCTGACCCGGGTCTTGTGAAGTTCGGAGTTACGGCAAAAGTTACTGACTTGTTGGAGAAAGAGGGCATCGCCTATACTTTATTCAGCGAGATACAGCCGAACCCGACGATCGAGAACGTCAAGGCCGGAGTTGCGGCGTTTAAAGCTGCCGGAGCTGACGTAATAGTCGCGATCGGCGGAGGCTCGTCAATGGACACTGCGAAGGCAGTAGGCATTATTATTGCTAATCCGGAGTTTGCGGACGTGCGCAGCCTCGAGGGCGTTGCTCCGACGAAGAACCCTTCAGTGCCGATTATCGCCGTGCCTACCACAGCAGGAACAGCGGCTGAAGTTACGATTAACTATGTCATAACTGACGTCGAGAAGAAGCGCAAGTTCGTATGCGTTGACCGTCATGATATACCTGTAGTCGCAGTAGTCGATCCTGACATGATGGAGTCAATGCC
>JAFSNU010000352.1 GCA_017447325.1 Synergistaceae bacterium
AAAGAAGACGAGCGTTTAAGGGCGATTAGAAATATACGAAGTGCTGTGACGCTTGCGAGATCATTTCAGAGCAGCGGCAGCGCGTCGAGCTTGACGGCTTGCGCGGACTGGATGGCTCGGGCGATGCGGCGGGGCGTGAGCATCGAAGAGCCGTCCTGGCATGACCCAAACGACAACAGCGTTTTGCTTACAACTATATTCAAGTCCAAAGGCTTAGAATATCCCGTGACGATTATATTTGACGATAATAATAAAAAGTCCGGGCGGCAGGACGCATTAAAGCCGTCGAAAGAGCTCGGCCTTGCGTTTACGTCAGTTCCTGATGAGTTGGACCCGGACAAGTTAATAGAGAGTAAGAAAGTAAAATTAAATTTAGCAGTCTGGAATAAATTTTTCTCGGAGCAGGGCGAGGCTGACGAGGACATGCGTTTATTTTACGTCGCTGCAACACGGGCGCAGGACGCTTTAATAATCTGCGGCAATAGAGATTTAAACAAGGACAGCTGGACCGCGCTTGCACTGCGTCACATGATAGACACGGGCGAGATAAGCGAAACGTTAGAGGCCGATAATATTATCTTTGCTGATGATTTGCAGCCTGAGTCAAATTCAAGCGTAAATAATATTAAAGCTGTTGAAGATAAAGATATAAATTTATATGAGAATTTAGACTTGCCGGATAAGAATTATAATAAATTTTTGAGCTTGCGGGAGTTCTCGGCGACGTCGTTCGCGCTTTATGAGTGGTGTCCGCTTGCGTGGCGTATGCGTTATAGTCAAGGCATAAATTTAAAATATTCTGCGGCAAGGGCTGTTAATGCTGACGAGTCAGAAAATTTAGAGCGCATTGAGCATATAGTTCCAAGCCTTGCAGGGACGGGCGGAGCTGAGATAGGAAGCCTGGCGCATTGGCTGTTAGCTAAATTAAATTTTAATTTAAATTTTGAAGACATAACGCGGGACAAGCTGCCTTATTATCTGCGTGCCGTCTGGGATGATGAAAATTCACGCGGCGAAGTTTTGAATATATTAAATAAATTTAAAAGCTCGCAGGCTTGTTTAATGCTTAAAGACGCGGGGCAAAAGTTTAAAGATAATTTTGCGCGTGAGGCCGGCTTTAAGATTAATTTTAATAATATAATTTTAAGCGGCTCAATGGATTTAGTTTGGAATGACAACGGCAGCTGGCATGTGTTAGACTATAAGACGGCTTTAAAATCTCATGCGCCGGATGAATTATATAAATCGCAGCTTGAATTTTATGCGCTTGTGTTAAGAGAGCTTGCGGTGTTAAATAATAACAGCTTTAATTCAGTTCAGGCCGGAATTATTTATTTGCGTGACGAAGATAATAATCAAAATGAATTTAAGACTTGGCCTGTGACGGGCTGGGACAATTTGCGTCAAAGAGTTTTAAGCGCGGCGCACAATGCTGCAGCGAATAATTTTGAAGCTAATTTAAAGAACTGCGCGGTCTGTCCGTGGCGCGGGGACTGCGTGAAATTTAATCATGAAAGATAAAATAACTAAGACTAATGTAATAAGAATATTGGACGCGGCCAAGGCGAAGTACGAGCTGCTGAGTTTGAATTTGCATGAAGCCGTGGCTGTGAACGCGCGTAAGGTCGCTGAGATTTTGGGCAAAAAGCCTGAAGAAGTTTTTAAAACTCTTGTGACTGTCGGCAAGCCTCCAAGCCTCGCAGAGCTGAAAACGGCAAAGAGCATTACGTGTTTGTCGTGCCGGGATCAGCCGAGCGTCTAAAGCGGGGACTGCGCGAATTTTAATAAATAATTTTAATTAAATTTTAATAATGAAAGATAAAATAAATAAAACTAATGCAATAAGAATATTGGACGCGGCCAAAGCGAAGTACGAGCTGCTGAGTTTGAATTTGCATGAAGCCGTGGCTGTGAACGCGCGTAAGGTCGCTGAGATCTTGAATAAGAGACCTGAAGAAGTA
>JAFSNU010000353.1 GCA_017447325.1 Synergistaceae bacterium
CCATGGCGCAGAAAGGTTGGACGGCTGAAAAGATTTTGACGCATTATTACCCGGGAACTAATATCACAGGCTATAAATAGATAGTTTATATAAACGGGTCCAGGGTCCGCGACCCTGGCAGGGTTCAAAGGGACAGCTTCCCTAATAGCTAAATAATTTAAATTTTATGCGTGATTAATTAAAATTTATTTTATAATGTTGTTAGTTATAAAATTTTATTTATTGCAGGAGGTTAAATTATGAGCTTTAAAAGAATTACGGCTTTAGCAGTATTGACTTTTATGTTCTTAATTCCGGAACCGTTGGCTTTAGTATTTAAAATGGTCAGGATTATTAATTATCATAATATGGCCGAGGCTGCGGGAAAGAGACTTACGCCGCAGGAGCAGCTTTACTGGGAGCGTGAACGCAACGCGAGACGTGAGCGCGATCTGAAGCAGAAGTTAGACCGTGAGCGTAACGCAAGGCGCGAGCTTGAGCGTCAGGATCAGTTAAGATGGGAGTATGAGCGTCAGGCGCGGATGGAGCGGCAGGAGCAGCTTGATAGAATGCAGTACGAGCGGGAAAGGCTGCAGTACGAGCGTTATGAAAAGCAAAGGCGGGATGAAGAGGCAAGGCGAAAGAGGGAGAGAGATAAGAAGAAGAAGGATGATAAACACGCGGCGATTGCGGCTGGAATTATAGGAGCGTTGATTATCGGGAGCGCGATTCAGAGTCATGAAGATCACAAGAAAGACAGAGAGCGCGAGAGACGCAGAGAGCGTGAAATGGAGAGACGCTGGGAGCGCGAGAGATATTATTATGGTTATTAAAATTATTTAAATTTAAATTTGATAAAGGAGTATTTATTAATGAAGAAAATTATAATGCTTGTGCTGTGCTTGGCTTTAATAAATTTAATAAGCTGCGCGGCGTTTGCGGAAGTTAAAGTAGCTAAAGTTGAGGACTTGACGCTTGCAAAGGTTGGAGTGCAGGCGGGGTCTGTGGCTGAGGCGTTAGTGCAGGATTTGTTTGAGGATGCCGGCAAGGATGCTAAAAATATTATAGCGTTTGAGACGGTGTTTGAACTTGTAGCTGCGCTGAAGGATAAGAGCATCGACGCAGCTGTCATGGACGAAGCCCCGGCGAGATTTTTTATAACTGAAGATGAAACTTTAAGCATTGTGCCTGAGCCTGTGCAGAGTGAGATGTACGCGATAGGCTTTAAGAAGGGCAGCAGTTTAGTCGAGCCGGTTAATAAAGCTCTTGATGATATTATAAACGACGGAACGCTTGCGTTAATTATTGCTAAATATCTTAACGAAGAGATGCCGAGCGCGGGCGAGATTGATTTTAATAAAGGCGCGGCTGGCGGCAAGTTATGGGTCGGCTGTGCGGCAGGTTTTCCGCCTTATGCGATGCGCAACGAGGGCGGCTTTATCGGAATTGATATAGAGCTCAGCGCAGAAATTGCTAAAAGATTAAATAAAGAGCTTGTGATCGCGGATTATAGATTTGACATGCTGCCGGAAGTTCTTGAGGCCGGAAGAATTGACATGATCTGCTCGGCTTTAACTGTGAATGAAAAGCGCGAA
>JAFSNU010000037.1 GCA_017447325.1 Synergistaceae bacterium
ATTTTTGTAATTGAAAAAAGTATTTCTATTTCTTAATTCTCTTATTTCAAAAGAGCCTAACTCATCACGCATTGTAAAAATATGATTTTCATCTGCTACTTTCTTTAATACATCGTTTTCCTGCTTTGTATAGACTAATATATATTCTGTTGTCTTTGCAATACCGCCATAATCTCTACCGCCAGGATTAGCAATTATAGTTATTAGGCTCTTAAAATTGCACTCGCCGAAAATCTCGTCGCAAATTTTCTTTAAATTCGCCTGCTCGTTGTCGTCAATGCTGATAAAAATTACGCCGTCATCGCTTAATAATTCTTTAGCAAATTTTAATCTTGGATAAATCATGTTCAGCCAGTCAGTGTGAAAGCGGCCGCTGGTTTTATTATTAGCGACAAGCCTGTTGCCCCGCTCGTCAGCTTGGCCGCTATTAATCAAAAACTCGTCTTCATCCTGCAAAAATTTATCGTTATAAATCAAATCGCTGCCGGTGTTATAAGGCGGGTCTATATAAATCATCTTGATTTTGCCGAGATAAGTCTCCTGCAAAATTTTTAACGCGTCTAAATTATCGCCCTCGATATAAATATTTTCCGTGTCAATGCTGCCGGGCGTTCCGTCCCGTCCGACGGACTTATCCCGCACAAGCCTTAAAGTTTTATTATTAGGCTGCATTGCAAGCGCTAAAGTCCTTTGCTTGTCCGGCCAAGTGAAATTATAACGCTCTTTAACATCGCCGTCTATAACTTCAGCCGAGATTGCCCGCCGCAAAACGTCAGCGTCAACGGCGCGTTTAATTATTGCCTTGCCGTTATCGTCATAGCCTGTTATAGTCTCAGTCACAGCGTCAGGAAACAACTCAGCTAATTTTTTAAAATTTTCAGCTCTCAAGTCCGGCGTCTGCATTTTAAGCTTCTCCCAGCTCATGATTAACTAACTCCTCGTTATTTTAAAATAAAGGCAGGAGATCTGATCTCCCGCCTGTTCTTTTAACTTGTTTTAATTTTAAATTCTATTTCGCCATTTTAAAGCCGGAGCGGGATACAAAAATTTATTTCGCGCCGGGCTTGCCGAGCAGTCTAAACATATTAGATTTATAGAACTCAACGCCGGGCTGATCAAACGGATTAATGCCGTTAATATATCCGCTCACTCCGACCGCGTACTCGAAGAAATAGAACAGCTGGCCAAGATAAAACTCGTCCTGCTTGGGAATATTAACTATAAAGTTCGGCACTCCGCCCTCTACATGCGCCGCCATAGTTCCCTGCATCGCGCACTTGTTCACGTAGTCCATCGTCTTGCCGGCAAGATAATTCAAGCCGTCAAGATCATTATCCTGTGACTTTAACGTGAAGTCGCGCCTCGGCGTCGCAAGCTTTAACACAGTCTCGAATTTAATTCTGCTGCCGTCCTGAATAAACTGTCCCATTGAATGCAAGTCAGTCGTTAAATCAACGCTCGCGGGCATGATGCCTTTCTGGTCTTTGCCCTCGCTCTCGCCGTATAGCTGCTTCCACCATTCCGAAATATAGTGCATGCTCGGCTCGTAATTAACTAAAATTTCAACCGCCTTGCCTTTTCTATACAAAATATTTCTTAAAGCAGCGTAAAGCACCGACGGATTGTCTTTATAGTCATTATTTAACGCTATCTCGCGATATGCAGCCGCGCCCTCCATTAATTTGTCAATGTCAGCGCCGCTCACTGCGATCGGCAAAAGTCCTACAGCCGTCAAGACTGAAAATCTGCCGCCGATGTCATCCGGAATAACAAAGCACTCATAGCCCGCGCTGTCCGATAAAGTCTTTAACGCGCCGCGAGCCTTGTCCGTCGTCGAGTAAACGCGCTTGGCCGCCTCAGCCTTGCCGTACTTCTTCTCTAATAACTCTAAAAATACTCTGAACGCGATAGCCGACTCTGTTGTCGTGCCGGACTTCGATATAACGTTAATCGAAAAATCTTTGTCGCCCAATAAATCTATCACGTCTTCAATATAAGTTCCGCTCATGCTGTTACCAACGTAATAAATCTGGGGCGTCTTGCGGGACTCTTTCGTCATCTCGTTATAAAAGCCGTGGCGCAAAAATTCTATCGCTGCGCGCGCTCCGAGATACGATCCGCCGATGCCTATTACTAACAACACGTCAGAGTCAGCCTGAATTTTCGCAGCGGCCTTCTTAATCCTCGCGAACTCGTCCTTGTCGTAATTAATCGGCAGGTCGATCCAGCCCTGAAAGTCGTTGCCCTCGCCCTTGCGCGACTTTAATTTTTCAGCCGCGTTCATCGCCGTGAACTTCATGCTCTCGACTTCATGCTCTGCGACAAACTTTAAAGCGTTTTCATAATCAAAACTTACGTGATCCAATTTATAACATTCCTTTCGAGTTTTAAATTATAAATATTATAACAGCTTAACGCACCCCTCTGTCACTATGTGACATCTGCCTTGCAGGCCGCGATTTAAATGCCATTCAGGCATTTAATCCTTACAGGGGCGACTTAATTTAAAATTATCTTTAACCGAACACCCAGTGAACCGGCACTTCGATTATCTCAGGCAATAATATAAATAATACAAGCGAGACCGCAATTAACAAAATCCAAGGTATAGAAGCTTTAATAATTTTCTCAAGCGGCAGGCCTGTCACGTTCTCAGCAGCGTATAAGCAAACTCCGACGGGCGGCGTGATTAATCCGAACGAAAGCGTGATTACTAAAAATACTACAAAGAATAACGGCGTAACGCCCACAGCCTGAACAGCCGGCAATAATATAGGCACTAAAATAAATATTGCGGCCGTCGCGTCCATGAACATTCCTACAACTATTAAAAACGCGTAAAGCACTAATAAAATTACGACGCGGCTGTCGGAAATTCCGCCGATCATCTGGGCAACGCGCGTAGGCAGGCCGTCCATCTCAAATAATACGCTGGCCGGCTTCGCTGCTATAGCTACAAATAAAATCGTTCCGGTGGCTCTGGCGTTCTTGATCATAATTCGGGGAATGTCACTCCACTTTAAATTTTTAAATATATATATAGAGACGAAGCAAGTATATACAACTGCAATTGCCGCGCCCTCAGTCGGCGTGTAAATTCCCGTGTAAACTCCGCCTAATAAAATTACAGGGGTTAATAACGCAGGTATTGCACGCTTAAACGCACGGCCAAGCTTGGGATACTCGAAAGGCGTTCTGTCGCCGATATTATTTTTCTTGCAGAAAAAATAATTATAAATCATAAAGATAAAGCCGATTATCAAGCCCGGGATGAAGCCCGCTAATAAAGCCTGGCCTATCGAGACGTTGCCCGTCGCCGCCGCGTTGATCATCAAGATGCTCGGCGGGATGACAGACGCAAGCATCGAGCCCGATAAATTTATCGCCGTCGCGTAATCTTTCGGATAGCCCTTCTTCTCCAGCGCGTTAATGCTCATCTTGCCTATCGACGCTATTGCTGCCACTGACGAGCCGCTCATTCCCGCGAAGATCATATTAACAACAACTGAGACATGGCCAAGTCCGCCGTAAATCCAGCCGACTAACGCCTCGCTTAAATCATAAATCCTGTCCGCAATTCCGCCCTCGTCCATTAGAGACCCGCATAAAATAAATAACGGCACTGCGACCATTATAAACGAGTTCATCGCCGTGAACATCGACTGCGCGGCCATGCTCAGCGGCAAGTCCGTCATTAATATCATCGAGATTACAGACGCCGCACCGAGCGACACAGCGATCGGCACGCCTAAAAACATTAACAGCATAAATATTCCAATTAATACCCAGCTCATAATTTTTTAATCCCCCGTGCTTTAAGAATTTTCAAGCGCTTTCTGCTTCTCCGCTTCTTTATCGCCGATAGCAACTTTGCCGTGATACTCTAAAAAGTTTTGCAGTGTGCCTATAATTCCCAGCACTGCTCCAATCGGCTGACATATGCCGATAATCCACATGGGAATTAATAACGCTGTACCCATCTCTTCCCATTCTATCTGCTGCTGGACAACTTCCCAGCCGTAAATCAGCATTACGGCAAAAAACGCTATGACTACCACGAAATATAAAATCTCGCTGAAAATTTTAAGCCACTTGGGCCCCATCTGTAAAAACAAAGTCACGCGCGACGACTCGCATTTATTAAAGCCTGCCGCAAGCGCGACAAACATCATCCATAAAAATAAATATCTTGACGTCTCCTCTGTCCACGGGAAAGGCCGGCCTATAATTCTGCCGATAATCTGAATCATGATGACGCAGACCATGCCCGCAACCAAGATTGCCAAGACTATATCCTCAAGTTTATTTACAATGTCAAAGAACCAAGAAAGTTTTGATTTAGTACGATCATTCATAATTTTAAAATTTCACCCCGCGCAAAATAATAAAATAGCCCCGCCTGATTTGCATCAAGCAGGGCCGGCAAAAATTATTTAGTTACGGCCAGTGAACGCCGCAGTCTTGTCAAATAACTCGTTGTCTTTAATTAACTCTCTGAATTTCTCGTAGCATGATTTGGAGATTTCGATAAACTGCTTCTGAGCCTCGGGGCTGACGTCGTTGGCGGTCATGCCGTTGTCCGTCAAAGTCTTTAACGCGACTTTGTCCTGCTCGGCCATCATGTCAACGTTCCACTGCTGGACTTCCGCGCCGGCTCTCTCGATTGCCGCTCTCTGCGTGTCGTCAAGGCTCTTGAATAATCTCTCGTTAATGCCGACTACCCAAGCGTCGGCCATGTGATTTGTGAACGAGATATATTTCTGAACTTCGTAAAACTTATTTGAATAAGGCACGTCAACAGGGTTCTCCTGTCCGTCAAGCGTGTTAAGCTGAAGCGCATTATAAACTTCCGAGAAGTTCATCGGGGTCGTGACAGCTCCGCAGGCTGAGAAGAACTCAACATAAAGCGAGTTGTTAGGAACGCGAAGGACAACGCCCTTTAAATCTTCCGGCGAATTAATCGGACGCTTGGAATTTGTGACCTCGCGGAATGAGCGCGTCCACTTGCCGACAACGTTAATATGCATTCTGTTAACTCTATTAAATAATTCAGTTGCGATATCGCTATTTAAATACTTTAACAGCTGCGCCTGATCGTCGAACATGTACGGCACTGAGATAACGTTAAAGCCAGGGACAAAGCTTGCGTAAACGCTTGATGCAAGAATTAACATCTGGAGCGAGCCCGCGCCGAGCTGCTTAATTCCGGCCGCAGTGTCGCCGCCGTATAAACTGCCGTTGCCCGAGATATTAAATTCAAGAGTTCCGCCTGAATACTCAGTTGCTCTCTTCGCAAACTCTTCAGCCGCCGCATAAATATAAGAAGTCGTCGGATCAGGAACTGCAATCGTGATTTTCTTTGCCGCCGCAAAGGACGCGCAAGCAAGGCTTAATACTAAACTTAACGCTAATAATGCCGCTAAAAACTTTCTCATGATTAAAACATTACTCCTTTAATAAATATAATTAAATTAATTTTAAATTTAAATATTATTTCTAAATATATCTTTCAGCGCCGGATACATGCTAAGATAAGTGCCGTAGCGTTTGGAGTAAATCTCATCGTGCGCATGATTTGGCGTGAACTCTTTATAAACGCTCTTCTCTACTTTAGACGAGGCCTCGTAAACGTCTTTAAACGCTCCGACTCCGACTCCGGCCAATAACGCTGCGCCTATAGGAGCCATGTCATGAATGTCAAGCACCGTTATATCGCGTCCTGTTATATCTGCTTTAATCTGCGCCCAGACCTCGCTCTTCGCGCCGCCGCCTATCGACGAGAATTTATTAATCTTATTGCCGGTTATGCGCTCCGCTATCTGGCACATCTGACGCAAGCCGTAGCCGCAGCCCTCGAGTACCGCTCTGTTCATCTCGCGCTTCGTCGTGTGAAGTGAAATTCCTAAAAATACGCCCCGCGCGTACGGATCCCATATCGGGCTTCGCTCTCCTAACATATACGGCAGAAATACAACGCCGCCGCAGCCTGGCTCTGCTAACTCAGCTTCATGATTCATAGCTCTGAACGCCGCCGTTAAATTTAAATTGCCTTCGAGCGACGCATCGGCCTTCTTGTCGGTGATTAACTCAGTGTAAAACTGACGCAAAAACCATTCGTTGGCCGCGCCCGTGAACGACATTGCGCCCTGATAAATCCAAGTGTCCGGCACAACGTGACAGCGATTTATAAACGCCCTGTCAAAGACAGGCCTGTCAATGCAGACTGTTAATACGTCAGTCGTGCCTACGGACTCGCACACGTCTCCGGCTTTCACAACTCCTGCTACTAAAGTCGCGCACGGCGTGTCAGCTCCTCCGGCGGCAACCGGCGTTCCTTTAGGAATTCCCAGATCAATCAAGTCTTGATTAATAAGCTCGCCGACTATGTCCGTCGAATTGTGAAGCTCCGGCAGTTTCTCGCGGTCAATGCCGATCTTGTCGCATAACTCGTCGCTCCAAATTCGCTCGGCCTGTGTCCTGCCCGTCGTGACAAATAAATTTGAGTATGACGCATTAGAATAATCTATCGCAAAGTTGCCGGTCATTTTGTTCACAAGATAAGTGTTAAGATGACCAAAATATTTTGTTTTAGAATATTCTTCCGGCATGTGGCGTTTAATCCAAAGCATGGACGAGCCTGAGAACGCGCCGGCCATAGAACCGTTTGCAGTTATGGCAAACAAAGTCGTC
>JAFSNU010000354.1 GCA_017447325.1 Synergistaceae bacterium
GAGTGATATAAATTATGAATAACCGCAAAGGCTTTTCGCTTGTCGAGCTTCTGATCGTGATAGTGATAATGGGAATTTTAGGCGCGGGAGTGATGCTGTCGAGCAGCGGAGCCGTTGCGTCGGCTCGGGCTTTAACTATCATAAACGACTTGCGAAGCTTGAAAGAGGCCGCGCTGTTATTCTATCTCGATAATCCAGACGGCGAACTGAACATTGAAAATATCAAAACTTATATTGACAATTCTGACAAGCTCACAAGTACTGTTTATGATATACAGCAGAACACGACTACTAATATATATTTTATAAGCTATAATTTAGCGAGCGAGCCTAACAAGTCCGAAATTATAAGTCGCCTCGCTTCACGCGCGAAGTCCGCCGGCTTGTTAAACGACATGAGCGACAGCCCTGCTACTTATTCAAGCAGCCAGACAGTTTACGTGAAAGCTTATTAAGTTTAAAATTAATTTAAAATTAATTTTATTAATTAAAGGAGTTTGATTTAAGAATGTTGAAACGAGTTTTGATTTTAGTTTTTGTTTTAAGTTTAGCTTTAGCTTCGCAAGCTCTTGCAGGCGAGCAAGCTTTAACTATTGACGGAGATCACGGCAAGCTTGCAGCTATTTTGCAAGTGCCGGACGGCAAAGAGTCTTATCCAATCGTGATAATTTGCCACGGGTTCACAGCGCAGAAAGAATATTTATTATTAAAAACTTTAGCCGATGATTTAGAGGCTTGCGGCATCGCGTCGTTAAGATTTGATTTTAACGGACACGGAGCAAGCGGCGGACGTTTCGAGGACATGACTGTAGTAAACGAGTTGAGCGACGCTAAGAAAGTTTTTGAATATATTAAAAATAATTTAAAACAAGTTAATCAAATTGCGCTTGCAGGACACTCTCAGGGCGGAGTTATAGCGAGCATGACAGCCGGGGACTTGGCCGGCGAGATTAAAGCTCTTGTGTTATTAGCCCCGGCGGCAGTCTTAAAAGATGACGCAATACGAGGCGTGAATATTTTTGGAGTAAATATTAATCCGTTGGACGTTCCAGAGGCCGTCGAGATTATGGGCAGCAATTTAAAAATGGGACGCGAATATATTTTAACTGCAAGAACTCTCCAGATTTATGAGACAGCGCGCAAGTTTAAAAATCCCGTGTGCTTAATTCACGGCAAGGCTGACACTATAGTGCCCTACACTTACAGCCAGCGTTATCATGAAATTTATGCCAACAGCGAATTAAATTTAATTGACGGCTGGGATCACGGCTTCAATAATCACGAGTCTGAAGCAGCGAAGATCGCCGCGAATTTCTTTGCGAAAGTTTTATTAAAATAATTTTATAATTTAAAAATTTAAAATTTAAGACGCGTTGCGTTAAGTTACAGCGCGTCTTTATTTATTTTATTATCTTTTGCTCATGATTAATTCCCACAAAATTACTTCAAAGCCAGGCCAGCCAGTTGCGTCGTTGCCTTTCTCGTCGTAAGATAATTTAATTGCTTTAAGCAAAAATATTTTCAACGCGCGTTCTCCGTAATTTCTTAACGCCTCGCGGGCCATTTTAACAGCGTAAGCATTTAAATTTTTCTGCCCAATCGCTGCCAGTGCTTTATCAGAATTTTGTTTAAACGCCGCGATATATACAGCTGGTCTTAATCTGTTGCATAAGCCGGTTAAAACAGGCAATAAAATATCTTGACGCAAATATTTTAACGAGTTCGCGACATCTTTATATTTCGCCTGGCAGACTCCATCAAGAAATGTTAGTAACGCCCTGCTGCCCTCGTCGAACGACAACGCCCGAACTAAATTTACATCAACGCCGCTTTTAAGTTTCTTAATTTCAGCATACCCGCCCAAATTATATAATACAGCTCTTAACTCTTCCTGCGAATCTATAAACTCGCCTAATAAAGCCGCAGCGTCCGGCGCAAGTTTTATATTTTTTTCACGCGCGAGACCAAGCAGCCAGTCTTTACGCTTCCAAGGCGGGACTTCGGCCTCGCCCTTCAAAACTTTTACTTTATCTAATTTAAATAAATTTATATTCTTGCCCTTGCCTTTAGCTTTAGTTTTAGATTTAGCTTTAGGCTTGTCTTCACTTTCGCTCTCTTCATCCTCCGGCTCGTCAGACTTTAAAGCGTTTGCGAAAGCCGCAATAATTACTGAACTTGCATTTTTATCGTCCGGCGCGTCAATGCTCTCGATTAATCTCTCGGGAAACTCGCCTAATAATTCCGCGCTCTCGCATACTATAATCTGCTTATCTTCAAACAATCCCCGGGCATTTGCGTGTTCAAACAAGCTCTGCCAGTTCGCAAAATTTACTCCGGCCTCGAACTTTCCGGACAACACATAGCCCTCATGTTCAAGATTTTTAATTTCCTCGCTTAACTGCCTACGCTGACCTAAATGCTGCTCGATTAAAATTAATTTTGCCATAATAATTTTTAATTAAATTCCCAGTGCTTAAGATTTTTAATTTCCTCGCTTAACTGCCGACGCTCTGCAAAAAAATGCTGCTCGATTAAAATTAATTTAGCCGTAATAATTTTTAATTAAATTCCCAGTGCTTAAAATTTTTAATTTGCTCGCTAAACTGCCGACGCTTTGCAAAAAAATGCTGCTCGATTAAAATTAATTTCGCCGTAATAATTTTTAATTAAATTCCCAGTGCTTTAAATTTTTAATTTGCTCGCTTAACTGCCTACGCTCTGCAAAAAATGCTGCTCGATTAAAATTAATTTCGCCATGATAATTTTTTAATTAAATTCCCAGTGCTTAAAATTTTTAATTTGCTCGCTTAATTGCCGACGTTCTGCAAAAAAATGCTGCTCGATTAAAATTAATTTCGCCATAATAATTTTTAATTAAATTCCCAGTGCTTTAAATTTTTAATTTGCTTGCTTAACTGCCTACGCTCTGCAAAAAATGCTGCTCGATTAAAATTAATTTCGCCATGATAATTTTTTAATTAAATTCCCAGTGCTTTAAATTTTTAATTTGCTCGCTTAATTGCCGACGTTCTGCAAAAAAATGCTGCTCGATTAAAATTAATTTAGCCATAATAATTTTTGATTTTAATTAAAGCCTCTCGGGCTGAAATTTTAAAATTAAAGCGCGAGAGGCCGAGTTAATTTTTAATTTTAAATTTTATTTACTTCACAACTATATTCACAAGCTTGTCCGGCACTGCGATAATTTTAATTACCTGCTTGCCGTCTAACTTATCTTTCACGGCTTGATCGTTCATAATGTCCTGCTCGAGCTCTTCACGGCTCAAGCCAGCCGGACGCTCAAGTTTCGCTCGTATCTTGCCGTTGATCTGAACAACTATCGTCACCGCATCCTGAACTAACGCATTATTATCAAACTCAGGCCAAGCCTCGAGGCAAAGCATCTTGTCATGGCCCAACATCTCCCATAACTCTTCAGTTATGTGCGGGCAGAACGGCGATAAACAATTTAATAAAGCCTCGGCGGCCTCGCGCTTTAAGTCCCAGGCAGTATCGCCCTCGTCTTTAAGTCCCGTAATGCTGTTGGTTAATTCCATAAGCCGCGCTATCGCCGTGTTAAACTGTTTCTCTTCGCTGATGTCATGCGTGACTTCTTTAATAGTGCTGTGAATTTTGCGCTTGAAGTCTCGAAGCCCGCGCTCTTTCAAGTCACTCATCGCGATAATTTTATTATGCGCTGATAATTTTTCTAAATTATCTTCAACGAAACGCCACACGCGGCTCAAAAATCTATACGCACCCTCGACGCCTCTTTCACTCCAATCAAGATCGTTATTCGGCGGAGCGGCGAATAAAATAAATAATCTCGCAGTGTCAGCGCCGTACTTATTAATTATCTCAGACGGATCTACTACATTTCCCACTGACTTCGACATTTTACTGCCGTCTTTAAGCACCATGCCTTGCGTTAATAAATTTTTGAACGGCTCGCGAACGCTAATCATTCCCGAGTCGGCCAAGAATTTCGTGAAAAATCTTGCGTAAATCAAATGCAGGCACGCGTGTTCTATACCTCCGATATACTGGTCAACCGGCATCCAGTAATCAACATCTTTCTTCTCGAACGGCAAATTTTCATCATGCGGCGAGCAGTATCTATCAAAATACCATGACGAGCAAAAGAACGTGTCCATAGTATCGGCCTCGCGCTTCGCGTCAGCTCCGCACACCGGGCATTTAACGCTCAGCCAGTCAGGCAAGTCCAAGAGCGGCGAGCGTCCTACTTCTTTCACTTCGACGTCTTCAGGCAATAACACCGGCAAATCTTTTTCCGGCACAGGCACGACTCCGCAGTGCGGACAGTGTATAAACGGAATGGGCGTTCCCCAGTATCTTTGACGTGAGATCAACCAGTCGCGTAATTTAAAATTAACTTCGCGCTTGCAAATTCCCTCGCGCTCGCCCCAGTCGATCATTTTAGTTATAGCCTCTTCAGTCTCGAGGCCGTCAAACTCGCCGGAGTTGCAGACTATTCCATACTCTTCATAAGCGCGCGTCATAGTCTCGCCGTCAAATTCCGTCCCGTCTTTAGCTTTCACGATTGGTATAACAGGAATATTATATTTGCGGCAAAATTCAAAGTCGCGCTGGTCTCCGCAAGGCACGCCCATAATCGCGCCCGTTCCGTAATCAGTCAAAATATAATTCGCAATCCAAATCGGCACGGGCTTTTTAGTCACGGGATGAATGCCATAGAACGGCGTCTTAAAGCCTAACTTCTCAGCTCCAGCGTCTGATCTTTCAATATTGCTCTGGCCGGCAACGCGCTTGACAAATTCTTTAAGCTGCGCAGCTTCATGCTCAGGCATTTTATCAATCATAGCCTTGACAAGCTCATGCTCAGGAGCAAGAGCTATAAACGTCACGCCGTAAATCGTGTCAAATCTTGTCGTGTAAACTTCAAGATTATAATTTAAATCGGGCACGTTAAACGCGAGCCGTGCGCCTTCGGACCTGCCGATCCAATTCGTCTGCATAATTCTCACGCGCTTAGGCCAGCCCTGCAAACCCTTTTCAATATCATCAAGCAATTCCTGCGCGTAGTCAGTGATCTTAATAAACCACTGTGTTAAATTTTTTTTCGTGACTTTGCTGTGGCATCTCCAGCACTCGCCGTTCTCGACCTGCTCGTTTGCCAAGACAGTGCCGCAAGTGTCGCACCAGTTCACCGGAGCTTCCTTCCTGAACACAAGGCCTTTCTCGTACATCTTTAAAAATATATACTGATTCCATTTGTAATATTCAGGCAAGCACGTAATCGCGCCGTGATCCCAGTCGTAACTGTAGCCCATGCGCTTTAACTGTCCGGTCATGTACTCGATATTTTTTAACGTCCAGTCATGGGGCTTAGTCTTATATTTAATCGCCGCATTTTCAGCCGGCATTCCGAACGAGTCAAAGCCCATTGTGTATAAAACGTTCTTGCCTTTCTTGCGTAAAAATCTCGCGAGCGCGTCGCCTATAGAATAATTGCGCACATGTCCCATGTGAAGAGCGCCGCTCGGATACGGGAACATCTCAAGGCAAAAAAACTTTTCGCGCGTCTCGTCGGCTTTAACTTTAAAGCACTCGGACTCGTTCCATTTGCGCTGCCATTTGCCCTCTATCCTTTCAAAGTCATAAGGCATTAAATTTTTTCCTCCTTAATCAAACTTATAATTAATAAAAATTATAATTAATTTTAATATAAATTTTATAATATAATAAATTTTAAAGATTAATTAAAAGAGAGTAGGCGCGGATGATAAACAAAAAGTCTGAAAGGTCTAAAAAGCTCGAGGCTGATTTTGCGAAATTAAATCTTCCGCCGGAGCTTTACTGGGAGAATTTATGGCTTGATAATGACTTGATGTTCGCCAAAGTCATGAAGAGCGTTAAACTATGCAGGGAACTTCTGCGGCGCATTTTGCCGGATATTAAAATAGACAAAATAAAATTTCCGCAGACGCAGAAAATTTTTAAAGAAGTCGCTGGCACTCACGGAATAAGACTTGATTTATATACTAAGTCTGACGACGGCACTAAAGTTTATAATATCGAGATGCAGACGACAAACACAGGCAGCTTGCCGAACCGCTCACGCGTGTATCATGGCTTAATGAGCTTGGACTCGTTTGAAGATTACGGCAATATGCCGACTCAGTTCGTGATATTTATCTGCACTTTCGATTTGTTTAAACAAGGCAGACATAAATATACGTTTAAAAATATCTGCCTTGAAGATAAAGATAAAAATTTAGAATTAAACGACGGAACTGTTACAATATTTTTAAACTCTCAAGGCAAGCTTGACGACGTATCGCCGGAGCTGAAAAATTTTCTTGATTTTGTAGCCGGAGTTAAGGCGAAAGACGATAAATTTATCGACGAGCTTGAAGAGAAATTAAATTACGCGAGACATAAATTAGCATGGAGGGATCAGTATATGAGAATTACGATGCGGGATAAAGACAAGATACGCGAAGGAGAGATAAAAGGTCGGCGCGAGGGAAAGCTCGAGAAAGC
>JAFSNU010000038.1 GCA_017447325.1 Synergistaceae bacterium
CGATAAAATTAACGGGCTTGATTTTATTCAGGGCGATGCAATGCGGCTTGATAAATTTATTAATCAAAATTCTATTGATGCTTTATCGTCATTGCACGCGACCGAACATTTCGGCCTTGGACGCTACGGCGATCCGGTTGAATATAACGGCTGGCGAAAAGCTTTAGTGAATTACAAAAAAATTTTAAAGCCCGGCGGCAAATTATTTTTCTCTGTCCCTGTCGGAATTAATGACAAGCTGCAGTTTAACGCTCACAGAATTTTTAGGCCTTGCACTATAGTAAGCGAGCTTATGCCGGAGATGCAGTTAATAACTTTTGCGCGAATATCACACGGCATTCAGGAATTTGATTTTAAAAATATAAATAATATTAAAAGCGAACTCGATAAAATTTCAGATAAATATTTAAGCGATTATGACTGCGGCATGTTTATATTTCAAAAATTAAACTAAAACATCGCCGGTCTTGTTAAATTAAATTAATAACAAGGCCGGCGATTATTATAAAATTTTACGGATTACTCTGATTATTCAACAAGCTCGAATGCGGGTGATGCTTAGGCAAATTCTTTCGCTCGAAACGCGCCCGGTATTTATTCTCCGACTCGGCGGGCTGAATCTCTCCGGCTCGCGTTAAAGCCATTTTAGTGAGCATCGGGCCGGCAAGCTCGTAGATAAATACGCTGAATAAAATTATATTACGCACAAGGCCGCCCATCTCATGGCCTAAGACTTGAGCACTTATCGCCATGCCAAGCGACACTCCGGCCTGCGGAAATAAAGTTATTCCCAGATATTTTTTAACGTTATCGTCACAGCCCATAAGCGAACTCGTCCATGACGCGCCGAAATATTTTCCAAGACAGCGCGCTATAATATAAACTATGCCTATTAAAGTTACAGCCGGATATTTAAACACGCTGAGCTCTAACTGCGCTCCCGATAACACAAAGAACACGGCATAAAGCGGCGCAGACCATTTCTCAGAGCGGCTCATTATGTCAACAGAATACTCGCTTAAATTGCAGAATATAGTCCCTAACATCATGCACACGAGCAAAGACGAAAAGCTTATTTTAATAGTCGTGAAATTATTTAAATTATCTAACGATAAAGATAATTCAAAATTGCTCTCGGCTAAAGCTATAGTCATTAAGACAAATGCGATAGTAAGCGAAAGACGGTTCGAGTTCGAGAAAAATAATTTCTCAAGATAAGTTAATAACACGCCCATTAACGCGCCTAAAATTAACGAGCCTATTATCTCAACGCTGGGATTTACTATAGTCGAAATAATATTTAACGCTCCGCCGTTGAAAGCCTGAGCAACGCCGATAGATATTGCAAAGACCACAAGGCCGACCGCGTCGTCAAGCGCAACGACAGGCAATAATAAATCTGTGACCGGGCCCTTAGCTTTAAATTGCCGCACGACCATTAAAGTCGCCGCCGGAGCAGTCGCCGAAGCTACTGCGCCTAAAGTTATGGCCGCAGGTAACGGGATAACGTCCTCACCGGCAAAATAATATAAAGCTATTAAAGCAATATCTGTAAATATAGTAGCTATAACAGCCTGAAAGACGCCTATTACAGTCGCATTTTTCCCCATCTCTTTTAATTGCGCAAGCCTGAACTCGTTGCCTATGTCAAACGCTATAAATCCTAAAGCAATTTTAGATAAAATAGCAACGTTCTCAAGCTCACGCATTGATCTAAAAGCCGGAAGCGGAATGTTTAACGCACCCAGAACATACGGCCCGACGCACACGCCAGCTATTAAGAATGCAGTCACGTCGGGAAATTTAAACTTTAATAATTTAAAAACGCGGGTCATGATTAAACCCGCAAATAAGGCGAATGCAGTCGCCAGAAGATTACTCATGATTTAAATATTAACGCCTCGTTATTTCTTAATTTTAAATATTACTAAAGATGCCGCAGCAAGCAGGCCTAAACTTAAAGCGTCGCAGCCGTTGCTCGAGCTGCTGCTCTTCTTTGACGTCTTCTGCGTGACAGCTATTGCCGCAGGCCAGCCGCCAAGGTCAGACGTGCTGAAAGTCTTAATTACATAATTATTAGCCTCTAAGCCGTTGTTCTCGTCTATTACTATAATTTTGTCGCCGCCCATGACATAGACAAGCTTGTTTACATCGTCCCAGACAACTTCGCGGCTTGCTTTCTGAACTTCCGTACCGGACGCAGGAGTAATGTCCATAATTTTATAGCTCGGCGTGTCCTCTTTGTTCTCATAGCATCTGTAAAGCGTCTCAACATCTCCGCTCACAGCAATAAAATAAACGCCGCTTGAGTGATCCCGTCCCACTGCTACGACCGAGCCGAAATAATTTCCGTCATAATCTTCACTCGTTAAAGTATATACCCTGTTATTTCTAACAAAGCTCACGTCGCCTGACTCTTCATCATTGCCCATGCACGCGACAACAGGCTGCTTGGCCTTGTTCAACGCTAAATATACAGCTTGAGGGCTGAGTACATGATTCCTGTAACGCCTGCGCCACTCAAGCTGTCCGTCAAGAATCGTTAAATTGCTGTCAAGCCATGTACCGTCAGCTGACTTAACGCTGAATAAAGCGTAAATCATGTTATTATTAATTAAAAGATCTTCAGCGTGAACTATGCAGTCATCGTCTATGTCATTACTGAACACGAAAGCCTGACCGGTCGGAAGATATGTCGAAGCCGAGTACTCGAATACTCCGGTCAGAGCGGTCTCGTTCTCAGTACCCCAAGCCGAAGCAAATAAGCTGTTGCCGTTGTTAGAAATAACTACCCTGTTGACGTTCAACGCTCCGACCATGTCAAAGCTCGCGCTCAGCGTCCAGTCTCCGTAAGAGTCATAATTATAAATATAAGCCGTGTCGCAGCTTGCGCCTGACGGAGTATCTGTGATTATCGCGTAATTCTTGCCGCTGCGCTTTACAATATATATATAAGGAGCATTATTAAAATTTATTCCGGCCGCGTCCTGATAAATTTCAAAATCAAACGGCTCGGTAGCATCAGCAGTAGCTGTAACTGCAATCGATCCCGCTTTCCAGTTCCCGCTTGAATCTTTATACGTGTAAACTAAATCAGCGTGAGCCGCGCTGCATATAAATATAAATAACAAGCTCAATAAAAACTTCTTCATTATTATATAGCCCTTTCTTTAATTAAAAATTAAATTTAAATTATTTATTTAAAAACGCCGTGACGCGATTTTTAACTCGTCCGCCGTCAGCACGACCTGCTGTCTTAGACATAACAGCCTTCATTAACTTGCCCATGTCCTTCACAGAACTCGCTCCGACTTCAGCCGCCGCCGCTTCGATTAATTTATCAAGCTCTGCGTCGTCAAGCTGCGCCGGTAAATACGGCTCCAAAAATTTAATGTCGCTTAACTCAGCTTCGGCACGGTCAAGAGCTCCGCCGGCCTTAAACTGCTCGGCTGCCTCTTTGCGCTGCTTAATTAAACGTCTGATTACAGCCTGCGCGTCCTCGTCAGCGATCTTTACTCCAACGCCTTTATCAGCCTGCAATTTCTGAAACTCTGCTTTAAGCATTCTCAACGCCGAGAGCTTTGCATCGTCACGCGCTTTCATCGCGGCCATTAAATCCGCCGCTACCTGTTCCACCAAACTCATTTTAATAATCTCCTTTATTAATATTAATTATTTAAAATTTTTATTAATTATAATTTATTTTTATTTATAATAATGCCTTTGCAACGTTCACTAACTCATCGCGAATTTTAATATGCTGCGGGCAGACCTGTTCGCACTTGCCGCATTTAATGCACTCGTTCGCGTACTTGCGTCCGTGCATCTCGACAAGCCACCAGTTTTGATGCTTCGCTAATGCTAAATCTTTATATAAAGTCAAATAATTTAACGCGTTGAACGAGCCCGATATTCCAATATCTTTCGGGCAGACTTTTGCGCAGTAATTGCAGGTCGTGCACGGGATAATCTTAACTTTCGCTAACTCTTCGCGGGCTTTAAATAAAGTCTCACGCTCTTTATCGCTTAAATTTTTAAAATCTTTCAGCGTGTTTATATTATCTTCCATCTGAGCGATATTCGACATGCCTGACAAGACAACTAACACGCCGTCTAAATCAGCGGCAAATCTCAAAGCCCACGATGCAGGCGACGCGTCCGGCTCGGCGTCTTTCAAAACTTTTACGACATTATCCGGCGGAGTCGCGAGCATACCGCCCTTGACCGGCTCCATTATAGTTATAGCTTTATTATATTTGCGCACGACTTCATAGCAAGCTCTTGAATTTATGGCCGGGTTCTCCCAGTCTCCGTAATTAATTTGAAGCTGCACAAACTCGACGTCATCAGCGTGAACTTTTAAAATTTCCTCAAGCTCTTCCGGCGTCGAATGGAACGAAAAGCCGATATGCTTAATCAATCCCTCGCGCTTCTTCTCTTTCACAAAGTCCCACATATTAAAATCTTCGAAAAAGTGCGTCCGCATCTCGCCTAAATTATGCAGCAAATAATAATCAAAATATCCTGCGCCCGTCTGCTTTAAACTTGTCTCGAACTGCGCTATGGCATCTTCGCGCGTCTTGCAGTCAATCCACGCGGCGTTCTTGGTCGCGAGCTGAAATTTGTCGCGCGGATAACGATCAACTAACGCCTCTTTAATCGCGGCCTCGCTGCCAGGATAAGCCCACGCCGTGTCAAAGTACGTGAACCCTGCGGCCAAAAATTTATCTACCATAATTTTTACCTGCTCGACGTCAATAATCTCTGTTCCGTCCTTTTTCGGCAGACGCATCAATCCAAATCCTAATTTCTTAATTCCCAAATCTAAAATTTCCGGCATAATTAATTTCTCCCCTCAAGAAAATTTAAACTTAAATTAATTATAATATATAAATTAAATTTAAATTAAGTCAGGAGCAATTAACTTGATGAAACTAACTAAGACGAGAGCCGAGCTCTTACTTGTGATAATAATTTTGGTGCGCAGTACGTCGTTCGTTATGAGCAAAATTGCGTTAAACGAGCTGAATACTTTTAATTTGCTTGCAATCAGATTTACGCTTGCATTTATATTCTTGCTGCCGCTGTGCTTTAACAAATTAATTAAATTAAAATTAAACGCTTTAACTCACGGAGCTTTAATATCTTTAGCTTTAACTTCAGTCATGGCGTGCGAGGTAACGGGCTTAAAGACTGCCAACGCCTCGAGCGTCGTCTTTATCGAAAATACTTCTATAGTATTAGTGCCGTTGTTCAACGCGCTATTGACTTTAAAATTTCCCAGCCTGAAAAATATATTTGCGTTCGCAATAGCTCTAACAGGCGTTGCGTTGCTAACGCTCAAAGACGGCCAGGCGGTATTTAACTTTGAAATCGGCGAGTTATTTGCGCTTGCGGCGGCCGCGCTTTACGCTCTGACTGTGTTATTAATAGACAGGTTCAGCCACAGGGACGACCCGATCGCTCTCGGCGTGTTACAGCTCGGTTTTGTCGGATTATTCGCGGCAATTTTATCATTTATATTTGAAACGCCTATTATTCCGGTTAAATTAATAACGTGGCAAGTAATTTTAACGCTCGTTATATTCTGCTCATGTTTCGGCTTCGCGCTTCAGCC
>JAFSNU010000355.1 GCA_017447325.1 Synergistaceae bacterium
AATTAAACTTCTATAGAGCTTCAGCTCTGAGTTATAAATAAATTTCTGCATTTTAAATTAAAATAAATCTATATAAGGCATGCTTGCGATCTCAAGCTCGTATAAAAATCTATAAGCTCGCTGCTCAACGTCGGCGATAAAGACTTTATGACACCAAACGCAGCCGCGCAAATTATTATCAAAATTTTCAATATCGCCCATACGCTCGGCAATATTATTTTTATACTTACGCCTGAGCCACGCCTTCCCGCCTAAAGTAAAGAACGCGTTAATTAAACTTCTATAGAGCTTCAGCTCTGAGTTATAAATAAATTTCTGCATAATTTAAAACAAATCTATATAAGGCATGCTTGCGATCTCAAGCTCGTATAAAAATCTATAAGCACGCTGCTCGACATCGGCGATAAAGACTTTGCGCTTGAGCGGCCTGTGAGTTCTGGGATTAATATTTAATTTCTGATTTCCAAACGGAATATCTTTCACGCTCGCGAGAGTGTTAATCAAAGCCGTACGATTAATATTTATAAAGTCCAACGGCTGCGGATCTGCAAGAGTGAATATCGCGCGTTTAAGCCATTCGACCAATGCGTGAGTCCGGCCTGCCGCAATATTATCGCTGACTTTCACAGCACGCGTTGACCATAAGCTCCGCCTCAACGCGTTAAAGCCGCCCCGGTCATTCAAAAATAAATTTTGATCCGCGAACAACATGCCTCTAAACGATAAATACATGTCGTCGGGCTCAGAGCAGTTCCAGATATGCCATGACGTGCGAACTCTCATAAAATTCCGCCACATTTCACGCGCCGCCATTCCGCCGAGAAAAGTTATCACAGTTCCGTCCGCCGCGCTCTCGATCTCCTGCGCTATCATGTTAAAGGCACTGCGAACTGACGCGTCAAGCCAGAAAGGCATCGGCACGAAATGCTGCGCCTCTAAAAAGTTATAGCATAATTTTGCCTCGCGCTCCTGATTTAAAGTAAAACGGCTCGCGGCTAACGCAATTCTCGCGTCGGGCTTTAAAGAGTTTGCGGCGTATAAAGCAAACGCCTGCGCGCGATAATCTCTAAACAAGTCAAGCGCAAAAATATTAAATACAGGCTGATTATTAAACTCGATTAAAACATCCTCGCCGTAAGCTAAAAATAAAGGCAAATATCTATTGCCTCCGATTGCCGAGACTAAAGCTTGATTAGCTGCCGTCCCTGCGAAGCTTATCACGGCTATAATTCTTCCGGGATTTGCTGCGACAGATCTTAACGCGTTAAATAATCTTTGATTATTTAAAATCTCGTTGCTTAACGCACGCAAATTATTATTATTAACTACCGGCGGATTTATCAGCGTGCCTTCCTCGCGCGGAGCTAAGTCGTTTATGTCTATAAACTTTACATCATGTCCGGCAACGCCGCGTCCGCTTTGAGCTATCTCGTCCTCTTCCCACTTTAAAGCAGCTTTAATAGACCTGCCGCGCTCAGTTTCCCAGCCGTCGTCCGGCGGAACTATTAAAACGTTCCAGACCCACTCAGCATTATTATTATTTTTATTATTATTTAAAGCTGCGCCAAAGGCCGGAGAGTTAAGCAGCGCAAATGCAAGAGCCGCGCACAAAAATATTTTTCGCATCTTATTTATATATCAAAAAAGGGCTGCACGTTTAACATACAGCCCTTTAAATTTTAATTAAATTCTTAAATTACTTCTTGCGCGAAAGTTGCTGAATGACGTCCTGGGTAATGTCAGTTCCGCCGATTAACACAACAGTCTTCATGAAGACATGCGTTAATTTCATTTTCGTTGCGACGTCACGCACAGCCTGCTGGCAGTCCTTATAGATCGGCTCCATAATTCTCTGCTCGCCCTGCACAAGCTCCATGCGCTTCTGATTAATTATCTGAGCCTTCTTCGCCTGATCCGGCTCTTTATCAGCGGCGGTCTTGGCCTCGTTCTCTTTCTGGCGCGACAAATTAGCAACGTCCTGTCTTGCTTTCTTCAAGCCCGGGTGGCTCTGCACGACCTCTTCAATTTCCACAACGCCGATATTTATTGCGCTGTCTGCTGCCGCTGCTTTCGCGTTGGATCTCGCTGCTGCGAATGCCGCGCCGCTTATCGCTGCCACAAATAAAAGAGTCACAAGTCCGAATAATGCAAATTTCTTCATAACTTTCCTCGAGAGCACATGCGAGTACTCTCTCAACCTCC
>JAFSNU010000356.1 GCA_017447325.1 Synergistaceae bacterium
TATTTGTTTAGCACTCTCAGATTTATTGTTCAGCGCGGAGCCCGTTTTGTTGGCGCGGGCTTGTGCGCTCTATTTTAATTTTTCAGTTAGGAGATTTAAGCATGTTGAGATTTAAAGCTGATATAATAAACGCGGCGGCTCAAAGCTTAAATGTCATTAAGTCGATGAGCCGCATATACCGCAGGAAAATTATATCACTTTCTGCGGTGATTTTGCAATGCGCAATTTTTGGCGCGGAAAGGAAAAAGATACATGAAGTTTAGTTTGCAATTATCAACAAAACGCGGTAACGCAGCTAATAAGCTTTACCCGCAAACTGCTACTATAAGCAGTCTTGATGAGTTAAAGACAGCTGTTCAGTATGACCATGTAGGCGGCCTGTTCAAGGATAATACCCGCTCTAATGACAATTTTATTTCTTGCGACGTTGTCATTATGGACGTTGACAACGACGAGACGGAAAATAGCGACGAATGGATAACACCCGAACGTATCGCAGCAATTTTCAAAGATGTTGAATTTTGCGTTATCTACAGTAAGAGCCATAATAAAATTAAAACAAGCGGCGGAAAAGAATTCAGCGCAAGACCGCGCTTCCATGTTTATTTCACGTTAAGTAAGACTATAAATAACGCTGAACAAGTGAGAGCGTTGAAGGAAGGATTATTAAATATCTGTTCAACATTTGACGCAAACGCTAAAGACGCGGCGCGTTTTATCTTTGGAGTTGAAGAGCCGGACGGGCTTTATTTCACGGGGACGCGCGGCGTTGATGAATTTATGGAGACGGCGCGGCGTGATGGAGAGCTTGCAGACGCAAATATTTTTGATAACGCGCAAAACTCTATCAGTCATGATGTAGAGAGAGTAAGCGACGAGACAATCGGCGAAGACGGAGACGATAGCAGCGACGGATTGAGCTTTAAAGAAATTATGAAGTTAGAAGGCCGCAAATTTCTAAATACTATAGAAAAGTGCAGCGAGATACCCGCAGGGTATAGAGATAATACAATTTTAAAAGTTGCTAATACCGCTTTATTTGCTCATGAAGAAGGCACAGCATACAGCATATTTCTTGACGCAGTCAAAAAATGCGAGCCGCAACTTGGATTAGACCAAGTAGCCAAGGTATGGAAACAAGCTCTAAAATTCACGGCGAAAGAAAAAGCCAAGACTGAACGTGAAGCGCAAAAAGCCGAAAAAGCAGCCGAAAAAGCAGCCGCTAAAGCCGAACGAGACGCGCAGCGCGAAGAAGAAAAAAAGAAATTGCTCAATAATAAAATTGTGGAAGATTTTTTAATCCAAAACGGTATATCGTTACGGCTGAATATAATATCGGGTTATGCTGAAGTCAGCGGTTTGCCAGACCAGACGGAGCTTTTACAAGATAGCTTTAAAAAGTTATCGCCGGAGCAAAAAAGCGCGAAGTCAGTAGCTAATTTATCGCTATATCTTAACGACGCACTTTCGAAAGATAATTATTACATTAATTATAAGCTTTTGCGTGAACGTTTATCAAGCATTGCAAGCTCTAATGAGTATAACCCTGTTCAAGAAATGTTAGAGCGCGTTCAGTGGGACGGCAAAGACCGGATAGAGAGTTTAGCTGAAATTTTGAATATCACGTTAGACAGGCAGAGCGTTACTCTATTAAAAAAATGGCTTGTGCAGACGGTGGCCATGGCCTTTAACGAAGGTCGGACAGCTCTTGAATTTTGTTTAACGCTGAAAGGCAAACAGGGTAGCGGCAAAACTTCATTCTTTAGGATTATTAGCATGGCTAAAGAACGCGAAGAATTTTTTAAAGAGGGCGCAATTTTAGACGTTAGAGACAAAGACAGCATTATTAAAGCGACGAGTGCATGGATCTGTGAGCTTGGAGAGGTTGACGCAACTCTCAAAAAAGAGCAGTCTAATTTAAAAGCTTTTGTGACTAATACTCATGATGACTATAGGCGGCCTTACGCTGAAAATTACGAACACGCGCCGAGACGGACAAGCTTTTGCGCTACTGTCAATGATGACAGATTTTTACGAGACCTAACGGGTAATAGACGGTGGGCGGTTATCGAAATAGACACAATCGATAAACAAGCATTGCGCGGGTTAAGTACTGAATGGCTCAAGCAGATGTGGCGGCAGGCTTATGAGTTATATTTAAGCGACAATAATTATTTCAGACTTACTGACGAAGAGCTGAACGCTTTAGAGCAAGAAAATAAAAAGTCTATTGTGTTATTGCCAGGCGAGACGGAGCTTTATGATTTGCTTAACTGGGACGCGCCTATCAATGAATGGGCGTATACCACGACAACTGAAATTTTGCGCAAATTAGATATTAGGAATATCGACGCACAAAAATTAGGCTATGCAATTAAGAAAATCGCGCGGAATGATGAACGAATAGACAAGAAGCGCAATAAATACGGCAATACCTATTTACTGCCACCGTTAAAGAGTAAAAGCTTTAATTAACATATGGTGTAGGTGGGTGGTGTAGGGTTTTAAAACAAAGCCTACACCACCCGCTAATATTGATGCTTACTAACCGTATAGGGTGTGAAAGTGTAAAAAATGGGTGTAGGGTTTTTTAGCAAGCCTACACCAGGAAACGCAGTAAATTACAGTTTTTATAAATTTAGGTGTAGGGTTTGTAGGCTTTTTCTATTAGAAAACTTTTTTAA
>JAFSNU010000357.1 GCA_017447325.1 Synergistaceae bacterium
ATATAAAATCATGCGGCTGGGAACATGTCGGCTCGATGACGCAGAGCTCGTATCTTTATGCCGCGTCGGTCGGCTGGGGCGCAAGGACGAGAATGAATTTCGATAAAGACGAAGTCAAAGCAATATTAAAATTAACTGACACTCAAGAGCCTATTATCATGCAGTGCGTCGGGCCGTTAGTTAAATAAAATTTAAAATTTTAAAATTAAAAATTAAATTCCCTGAGCTTAAAATTTAAAATTAAAAGCGCAGGGAATTTTTTATTATTTAAAATTATTTAATTTTTCTGCAAAAACGCTTCTTCCCATCCGTCGTGCGGCTTAAAATATAATAAATCTTTATCAGAAATTTCATGAACAGTTTTATTATTATATTTCTCGCAGTTCGAGATGACGCGCACGGGCAAATTATTTTCAGGCGTTAAATTATATTTCTCGTATCTTGCCTGAGCGTACTTAAGAGTTCTAAAATATTCGGGCTTAATTCCCATTAGCTTTGACATTACGCAGTCAAATGCCGCAGGGTTCTCGCCGATCGCAATCATGCCGTTATGCTTTGGCTCGGGGCTTAAAGGTCCGTTATGCTCACCTGAAATTATCATGTCTGCAACTATTAAATATTTGCGCTGCTTAGTATTTTGCAAATTGCCCTGCTTATCTGCATACAGCACGCATTTATTTATGTCTATAATACTTTTGCATATAGTATTATTGCCGTGCCAGCTGCCGTAAACTAATTTTGCCCGGCTCTTGAATATTCTGCTGAGTTTATTATTAACGCGCGATAAAAATTTAATAATCTCAGCGAGCTTATAATTATTAGCCGTCTGAGTTAAATAATTAAGGCAGTCCAGTAATTTATTATTAATAAATCCGAACACTGTCGGACTTTCATACTCGTCGCCGCCGTGAGCCGGAGAGCCGTTCGTGTGATGCGGAATGCATTCTTTGCGGGCAATAACGCCTATTAAATTTTTTAGCGAGATAGTCAGGCCGGCCTTGCCGTGAGACTTAGGCTTGGGCATGTTGATAATCACGTCCGCGTTTAAAGCATAGTCCGAAATTTTATAGACATGATTTTTTGAATTATGAAATTTATTTAAAATATGCGGATCGTAATTAGTCACGCGTAAATTTTTATGATTTTTATTATTTGCAAACAAGCTGTCTTGATTTAAATTTACGTCTATTCCCTGCGCGTCGTTCTTGACGTAATAATGCAGCCCGTCTTTATACGACGAATGAAATTCTCTTAAATCTTTTAATTCTATTTTAATATTTAAATTTGCGTAAAAATTTATTAAATCTTTATAGCCGCTTGTCTCGATAAATTTTTCGAAATCGCATTCCTGAACGGGCGAGTCCGCGATTATAATTTTTCCGGAATTATTAAGAGCTTTCAGCGCATAATCTATAACCGGCGCGGCTACGGACGGCTGAGTGTAAACACATTCTTCGCCTACGTCCAAAAAATTTTTCTCGCGCACCATGTTCGGCTTAATCAAAACTACGTCGCCGGGCTTGATAAATTTCTTTAACGGATTCCAATTTGCAAGCCCGTAATTTTCAGCGTCGTATCCCGCAAGATGAAACGCCTCGCGCACTAATCTATAAACTGAATTTTTATTACTAATTTTAATTTTGTCTTTAAACAAATATTCGGGATAAAATTCGTCCGGCGCAAAGATGCCTTTATCAGGATATAACGCGTTTAAATCTTGTATAATCACTGCTTCGTTTTCTTTCATCTTTTCCATCTCGCTTTAATTTTATAATTTTAATTTATCTCGATAAAATCTCCGGCCGTCTTGCTGCTCTGTTCGCTCGCCCATTTGCTGAAGCCGCACGCCGGAGTAAAAGTCATCTCGCCGAATTTTATATTTCCGTCAAGATTATATAAATCAACTCTAACATATTTAAAGCCCTTGCTTAACTCGCGCGAAATATCAAGTATCTCGTCAAAGTTTGCCGGCCGTTTAGGCTCATTGTCTTTATCGTATTGCTCATACGTGTGATACATTAAGTCATTGCGCGTCCAGTCAGGGGCAAAAAACGCTTCGTGCGCCGTGTGAGTTTTTAAATCGCGCCCGCCTATTATCTGAATTATTTTAGGCTCGGAATTAAAGCAATGAATTTTATAGTCTAATAAATCTCCGTCGGACTGCTGAATAAATTCTTCGGCTAATATCTTTCTGGGAATGTCGAAGTACTGAGGTTCGTAGCCGACAACGCCGTAAACGAAGCTCAGCCAGTACGCAGCCTCGCGCTGAACATCTTTTAAATTTATTAAATTTTTATTATTAACTATTAAATTGCTGCCGCTTGCGTGATTGGGACAAAGAAAAAATTTGTCCGGCAGACCGTCAAAATTTATCTCGTCCGCGCTGTCCCAAACTTTAAAAAGTTTTATTAAATATTTCTCGCCGATCTTGTCTTTAATCCATTCACGCACGGCGAATTTGTCTGACAGCTTGCATTTAATTTCTTGATTATCGTGAATTTTAAGCCACTGGATTTTTTGATTAAAATTTTGGGGAGATTTTAAATCTAAAACTTCGCCGGTTCGCTCGAAATATAAATCTTTAACATAATTTTCAAGCCCCGAGATTTCTAAATTTTTTAAAAAATTTATTACGCGCCTGTCGTGTTCGGCGTAAGCTTTGCGCATTTTCGCAAGCGCAAAATCTCTCAAGCCGCCCTTTGCGAACTTGCGGACTAAATGCCAAAATACTTCTGACGAACCGTAAGTTTTAAATTCAAAAATTAATCTGTCGAGTTCCGGCGAGTTAAGGCAAGAATATGCCCTGTTCCCTGTTCCCATTATAGCGCGATTATGCAATCGTGACTACCGCCTTTCTGCTGATTTTTTATTAAAAAATAAATTTGCAGCGCAAAAATTATTTTAATATATTTTAATATATTTTAATATAGTCAAGTTTAAAGAGCTTTATAAAGTGCGTTATAATAGAAAAAATTTTATATTTTTAATTAATTAAATTAAATTCGGGAGTAATAAGTTTGGCTGATTTAGCTAATAATAATAATTTTATTAACAACAGACTGACGAGATATTTATC
>JAFSNU010000039.1 GCA_017447325.1 Synergistaceae bacterium
ATAAGCCTGCAAGCTCGTTAGCCGCCAGCATTATATGCTCCTTCTGCATCAGCCACAGCCATTTTACCCTTGGAATTATATCCGTCAGACCGGGCATCTTGCCTTTAGTGCGCTTGGGCAGCCAAGTAGTTGAAAAAAACGGCCGCCCGTCCGGCGTCAAAAATATATTTAACGGCCAGCCGCCGCTCCCGTTCTGCAATTTGCAAATCTCCATAAATAAATCATCAAGATCAGGCCGTTCTTCTCTATCAACTTTAATTGCAATGCAAGCGTCGTTCATGAGCTCCGCAACTTCTTGATCATTAAAGCACTCGCGCTCCATGACATGACACCAGTGACAAGACGAGTAGCCGATTGATAAAAATATCGGCTTGTCCTGCTGTTTAGCTGCTTGAAACGCTTCCGGCCCCCACGGATACCAGTTAATGGGATTATTTGCGTGCTGTAATAAATACGGACTGAGCTCGTTCTGTAAATTATTCATTCTTAATTTTAACTTAAATTTAAATTAATTAATCAAAATATCTTCAAGCTCAAGCAAAGAATTATTTATCACGCGCCACGCACCGAATTTCAACAAGCTTTCAGCCTGAAAATATCCACGAGGCACGCCGATAAATCTCATTCCCGCGTTATGCGCAGTCTCAGCGTCCAAGTCAGAGTCGCCTATATAAACGGCATTGTCAGCTTCAAGATTAAATAATTCTAATAATTTTAACAGCATGTCGGGCTTGGGCTTGTAATTTAATTTTCCGTGCGGAGCTTTCGCGCCTATATAATCATCAAAATATTTTATCAAGCCCGTGCGCTTTAACACCGGCTCAGGATTTTCGCGGTTTGACGCCATGGCAATCTTCACGCCGCGCGCTTTTAAAATTTCTAAAGCTTTTGCAGAATCTTCAAAAGGCGTTAAATATTCCGTCTCGTTTTTTGATGAATTTTGTAAATACATATCGACCCATTCGGGCTGATACGCGCCTAACAAGCCCCGGCAAAATTCCGGCAGCGGCATTGCGATGCACTCCATAACGCGTTTTAAATTCGTCCGCGGCCTCCCGACTTTATCAGCAACTTGATTAAAGCCGGCTAAAATAGCCCTGCTCGAGTCAACAAGCGTCATGTCATTATCAAATATAGCTAATTTAACTTTACTAAACATTAAATCTAATCTCGATCATGTCGCCGTCTTTGACGATATACTCCTTGCCCTCGAGCCTTAACACGCCCTTATCTCTGCAAGCGGCAAACGAATTATTATTATTAATAAAATCTTCGTAAGACACAACCTGAGCGCGAATAAATCCGCGGGCTAAATCCGAGTGAATAGTGCCGGCTGCGTCAACTGCCGTTTGCCCGTCATGCAAAGTCCAAGCTCTGACCTCGTCGCTGCCGCTCGTAAAGAATGAGATTAAGCCCAATAATTTATAAGCCTCGTGAATTAATCTGTCGCGGCCCGGCTCTTTTATCGCTAAATCTTTCATAAACTCTTCCTGCTCTTCCGGCTCAAGCTGCGCTAACTCCATCTCTATGCTTCCAAAGACTTTTACGAGCTTTAAATTTTTTAATTTCATAGCCTTTGCGATCTCCTGCGTGACCGGCATATCTTCAAGCTCGCCCGTCTGTGTCTCGTCAAGATTTAACACTACAAGCTCAGGCTTTAAAGTCATAAAGTCAAAACCCGAAAGCATTTTAATTTGCTCTGCATTTAAATTAAACTCGCGCAGCGGCCGCTCTTCCATTAAGAAATCCTGCAAATTTTTTAATAGCTCAAGCTCTGCGCTCTCAGCTTGAGTTAATTTTTTTTTGGCCGCTTTCTCGTCAAGCCTAGATAATCTATTAGAAATAACTCCTAAATCTCTATAAATTAATTCGGTCTCGACAATCTGCCAGTCGCGTAATGGATTTATAGTCTCTTCAGGATGAGGAACTGAGTTATTATTAAATGCGCGGACTACATGCAATAAAGCGTCTGACTCTGACACGAAAGACAAAAACGAATTGCCGAGGCCTGCGCCCTTGCTCGCGCCGCTCGATATTCCGGCCAAGTCAACAAATTCAACTTCAGCCGGCTTGACGCTCTTCGGCTCAAATATCTCGACTAATTTATCAAATCTTTTATCAGGCACTCCGACAAGCGCCCTGTTTGGTTCGGTCTTGCCGCCGGCGTATGGCTTAACTTCTGCTCCGGCGCGGGTGATGACGTTAAAAACGGTTGACTTGCCCGACAAAGGCAGGCCGACTATCCCGCATTTCAGCAAATTAAATTTCACTCCTTAAAAAATTTATTAAAATTTATTAAAATTTATTTAATTTAATTTAAAATTCTTTAATATTTTATAATATAATTTAAAATTTTTTAAATTATTATAAAACAGGAGATTATTTAATGGACTTGAGAGAGCTTGAGCGAGAGATGATACGAACGAGGCGGGACTTTCACCGTTACCCCGAGGCGGCTTGGACAGAGTTTCGAACTTCTTCAATAATTGCCGAGAGACTTGAAAGGCTCGGCTATAAAAATTTACGCGTTGGCATTCATGCAATTAATCCTGATGCTGTCATGGGACGGCCAAGCGACGACGAGATCAGCGAGCATATTAAACGCGCCGTCATGCAGGGCGGAAATTTAGGATGGATTAAGGAGATGAACAGATACCCGGGCGTTGTCGCCGAACTTGACACGGGAACGCCCGGTCCGGTCGTCGCGTTGAGATTTGACATAGACTGCGTCGAAGTCAGCGAGGACACTTCAAACGAACACAGACCGGTGCGCGAAAATTTTGCGAGCTTGAATAATAATTTAGCTCACTCATGCGGACACGACGCTCATGCCGCAATGGGACTTGGCATTGCCGAGATGTTAATTGCGCGGGAAAATTTTTTGAAGCGCGGCAAGATCAGATTAATTTTTCAGCCGGCTGAAGAGGGCTGCCGGGGCGCGTATGCTATGACTCAGGCGGGAATAGTTGACGACGCGGATTATTTTTTAGCTATGCACATCGGCGGAGCGCTGCCGACCGGAGCTTTTGGAGTAAACTCGCTGGGCTACATGGCGACGACTAAAATCGACGCAAAATTTACGGGCGTTCCGGCTCACGCCGCCGGTTCGCCGCACTCAGGCCGCAACGCTTTATTAGCAGCCGCAAGCGCAGCATTAGCAATTCACTCGATACCGCCGCATAGCGCAGGGAAGATGCGCGTTAACGTCGGCGTATTGCAAGCAGGGACAGGCCGCAACGTCATTGCTTCGAACGCGTTAATGAAGCTTGAAGTGCGGGGCGCAACGCAAGAAATTTCAGATTATGCTTATTCAAGAGCTGTTGAAATTTTAAACGGCGCGTCGCTGATGTACGGCACGGACTTAGAGTTAATTAAAACTGGCGAGAGCTTGACGGCTCAGGGCAGCGATGAACTCGTTAAACTTGCCGGGCAGGCCGTTAAAGACTTAAATATTTTTGATTGCGTATTTGATCATACTAAAGCCGGCGGCAGCGAGGACGCGACTTGGTTCATGAACCGCGTTCAAGAACATGGCGGCCAGGCAACTTATATGGCCTTAGGCTCAACTATAACAGCTCCGCATCACAACGGCTGTTTTGACTTAGACGAGCGCAGCATGCTTTACGGCGTGCGGGCTATGACTGCTATAGCTGAGAGAATTTTAAATAATTAATTTTAAATTTTAAAGCGAGGCGTTATAAATCATGAAGAAATTTTTTAGCATTATATTAGCTTTAGGAGCTGTGGCCTGCGGAATTGCCGCCGGAAATTTATTTTATCTCGAGAAATTTGCGGGCGGCATTGCGATGTTAATAATGACTTTAATATTTTTGTCGTACGCTATGAACAGAAATGCAATCAGCTATGAATATTCAAGCAGCGAGAGCGAGAGCATGGACGGCGAGCTCGACGGAATAGTCGCAGACCCGGATAAAACTTTGGGCGACACGGCGTTATTGCTTGCCGACATTGCCGTAAATAATTTAAAGAATATAGGCCGCACTATTCCCGCTTCAACTAAAGAGATAACAGATCTTGAAGACAAATTAAATAATTTATTAAATCAATGCGGAGTGCCTTTTGCCCAGCGGGACAATTTGAAAGACGAGTTCGAGAAATTAAAGGGACGTACTCGCCTCAACGAGGGCGGAGCTGCGATAGTGCGCAATTCAAGATTATAATTTATTAATTTATAGAATTAAAAGGCCGCTTGCGTGTTAAAGCTTGCGGCCTAAATTTTTAATTAATCTTTAAGCGTTTATTAATTTCTTCGAACTCACGGCGCATTGCGTCACTCTCAAAAGGCTGAAGCTCCGGCATTGATAAAGCATGAATCGAGTCAAACAACTCAAGCCCCGAGTGAATTAAATTTCTTAAATCGCCCGAGCTTTTAACAGTTCTATAAGTACTCTCTGCAACATCCCGATTTTTAATTAAATCTTTCAAGTTATTATTTATACTCGTCTTTTGAGTTTTTAATAATTCTATATAAAGCTTGGCGACTTTAACAGTCATTTCGTTTGCTTCGGCGTTTAATTTAAAAGTATTGCGCTGAGCCTCGCTGTATTTCTTCGTGCGGCTCTTGTCCAAAGCGTCGCGGCGAACTGCCTCGGCTTCAGTAATAATTTTTTCGAGCTGCGGCCTGTACGTCCCGTCGATTTTAGCGACAAGCCCGCTCTGCGTGTAAATTAATAAATCATTCAAGATTAAATACATGCCGGTATAACGCCTGTTAATGTCCAAATTATTATTATCGCTCTTCGACAAGTCCGCCAGCTTCTCGACAACTTTCTTAACGTTAGCAAAAACTACAGTATTTTGTAATAAATCATCGCCTGTAACAGAACTTAACAAAACGTCTATCTGCTCTTGAGTTAATTCAAGGCCGATCTCGCTCATTGCGTCGGCTAAACTCTCGTCAAGTTTCGTCAACGCAATTTCATTATCTTTTATACTCTGCTCAAGCTCGGCAAGTTTTTTGTCAATATCATTGCGCGTCTTAGCCCACGGCAGCTTTGACTTGTCCGGCGCAGTGATCCGCATGTTGCGAAGATTGTCGGCCTCGGCCCGCAATTTATTCCCGCGCTCTCTTAATTCAGCGGCTTGCTTGCGTAAGTCTAACGGCTTGCCCTGCATTAAAACTTTCAAAGCCGCGTCCAATAATTTATTAATTTTTTTCTCGTTAGACTTCTTATCTTTGCCGAACCATGACGACGCCGGCAAAGTCTCGCTCTCGTCTTTCAAGTCTAAAGCCTCGAGCAGCGACTCAGATAATTTGTCCCAGTCCTTAGCGATATACTCCGGCAGTTTCTCCGGCTCTTTCTGCTCAGTCTCTTTATTATCAGACTTAAAAATTCCCGTCACTGCTTCCCAGCCGTCATTTAAAACCTGCCCGGTCGCGTCGAGCCAGTCAGCATTAGCTGCCGACGCAAACACAAGCACAACGCACGCGCTCAGCAAAATTATTTTGCAGTTCATAATCAACATCACTCCTTAAATTAAATTTTAAATCTTAAATTTTAGGGAACGCTTAAATTTTAAATTTAAAATCAAGCATTCCCCAAATAAATTTTATTAAATTAAAATTAATTATTAAAATTCTTCACGCTCATCGTGATACTCAGTAACTTTTGCGTCCGACCAAAGTTTTTCAAGCCGGTAAAACTCGCGGCCTTTCCTGCTGAACACGTGAACGATAACATCGCCCGCGTCAACAAGTCTCCAGTTCGAACTATCAGCACCCTCTATACTGCATTTAACGCCATGCTTTATAAACGCTTCTTCCGCCGCTTCAGTCAAAGTCTTTAAATGAACTTCCGAATTTCCCGTCACTAAAATAAAATTATCAGACAACGCGCCGAGATTTTCTAACTCCATAAATAAAATATCCTCGCCGCCCTTGCTGCTCAACGCCTCTAAAATATATTCAAAATCTTTACAGCTAACTTCGCTCATAATTTCTGCCCGCCTTAAATTTAAATTTAATTAATTATAAATTATAACATTACGAGCCGTAAAATAATTTTAATAAAAATTAAAGCTCCTGACTTCGAGCCAAGAGCTTTAAATTTTAAATTTTAATAATTTAATTTATTCAGCTTGTCCATAAGCTGGCGTTTGTCATGGCCGATTATCAACGTGATAGACACAGCCCGCCGATCTTCTTTGATTAAAGATTTATTAGTTATCCCGCAGAGCTCAGCCAGTGCGAACGCGCCCTCGCGAACGCTGTCCTCACCGTTAGGCGGATAAATTATATTGCTGTTATGATAATCAAAGTGCCTCGCATTGCCGGTATAAGGCACTTCGATTCCAATTCGCTGGAATATCTGCGCAGCACGCTTGCTGATACCCTTTTCGCCGTCGCCGTTTAATATTCTAATCTGTCCGACCTGTGCGCAAAGCTCAGATATTTTATCGCTGTCCAAATTGCCCGAGCTTGATTTATTATTATCAGCCTGACTATTATTTTGATTATTATTTTGGTCTTGAGCTTCGGCCATCGCAGACGCAGGCATTAACGCGACAGGCTCAGACGGCGGCGGAAGTTTAGCCGCAAGCTGCATCGAAAATTTTACGTTGTCCAAAATCCAGTAGCTTATATTCTTGCTGTAGCCCGAGCGTCCCGGCGCCATGAACATAGTTATTCTATCTTTGCCCAACGCATTAGCGAACTGCAAAAGTCTTAACGCATCAAGCGGAGATAAATCCGTGTCAACTGCCTTCATCATCTCTTGAATTAGTGAAGGAATTTTGGGGATTATCGATGCAGATTTAAATTTATCCATTACTATTTTTATAAATTTCTGCTGACGCTGAACGCGGCCAATGTCGCCCAGCGGATCATGCCTGAAGCGCACATAGCCCAAGGCCGTCTTGCCGTTCATGTGCTGCTGGCCTTTGGGAATATTTATAAATAATTTGCCGGAATAGTCCGTGTAGTTCATGCGCTTGTCAACGTAAATATCAATGCCGCCTAATAAATCTATAATCTTTGGGAAACTCCGATAATTTACTTTAACAAAATAATCGACAGGCACGCCCGTTAAATTAACGACAGTCTCGCGCAGTAAATTTATTCCGCCGAAAACATACGCGTGATTAATTTTGTCCCAGCCCCGCCCGGGAATATATACGCGTGAATCTCTGGGTATCGACGCAATTCTAACAGCACTATTATCAGCGTCAAAAATAGCCAGAGCTATTGCGTCAGTGCGCGACCCGCCGTCAACGTTGTCAAGCCCGACGACTAAAACATTAACCGTGCCCCGCACAGCCTCAATCGGCGATTCCTCTTCCTCGTTCTCCTCGCTTACCGCAAGCGTATTATTATTACTATCGCTCTTCACCGCCCTGCGCTCGGCTTTTCTCTCAGCCGCTTTAGGCAAGGGCAGTATGTTCGGCGATTTAAAAAATTCTATGATGCGCACAGCCGAACCTCCGACCGTGGCCGCGAGGATTAGCAGCACTATGCCCAATACTTTTAAAATAAATTTCATAATTTAAAGCTCAAGCATTTATGCTTAAAGCTTTAATCCTCCTGTTTCAAAATTTTAAAATTTAAATTTATAAATCTTTATAAAGTCCAGCCGACTCTATATATATTTCAACTAAATGCGGGACTAAAAATCTTATGCCGCGTCCGTCCCGCGCCCGCTCGCGTATCTCAGTGCTTGAAATCGCGAACTGTGGAATCTCTATTACTTTCAAATTTTGCTTTATAATCTCAGGCAGTTTATCTATATTTTTAATCGAATAGCCGGGCCTCGGCACAGTAACAAGCGTGCAGAGCTCCGGCAGCAATTCATAGTCAAACCAGCTTGTTATGGACAGCATCGCGTCAAGCCCTGTTATAAAAAATAAATCTTCGGGCTTAATTCCCGTGTCCAAAAATTCACGCAAAGTATCGACCGTATGCGTAAGCTCTTTACGATCAACTTCAGTCCTTGATACAGAATATTCGAGCACGCCCGCAGTCGCTAATAACGTCATCGCGTATCTGTCCTCCGCCGGAGTGATCTTGCGTCCGGACTTATGCGGCGGCTCGCCCGTCGGCACGAATATTATTTTATCTATATCAAGACGTCTCCGGCACTCCTCAGCTGCTAATAAATGTCCGTAATGCACGGGATCAAACGTCCCGCCCATAATGCCAACTTTCACAGCCTTAAATCTCCGCGTTTAAATCTATATCATCAGGCATGACTTTGTCAGGTTCAAATTCAAATTCTTCGTCGGCAATTAAAATTAAATCGCCCTCGCGGGCTCCGGCGGCCTCTAAAGCTTCTTCAACGCTAAAACGCTTTAATAATCTTGAAAATCTCATTAAAGCATCATCATGATCAAAATTAATCCGTCCGACAGCCCGTTCAAGCTCTTCATGCTCAACTTTAAAACTTCCGTCAGATAATTTAGCAATATTAACCGGCTCGAGCTTTCTATTACGCCTATTATTTTTAGCTTGAAGCTCGATTAAATTATTATTATTACTATCATCAAGGCTTGTAACTCCGGCCGGCCTAGGCGCTGCTCGAACTAATTTCACTATAGCTTTAATTAATTCATTAATGCCTTGGCCTGTAACCGCGCTTACGATAAAGCACTCAACATTTAAACGTTCAGCTTCAGCTTTTAAAATTTCAGCGTTGCTCTCAGTATTAGCTAAATCAATTTTATTGCCGACTATAATATGCGGCCTCGCCTCTAAGTCAGCTCCGTATGCTTTAAACTCAGCATTAATAACTTCAAGATTATTAATCACATCCGGCTCTGACAAGTCTATTACGTGCAATAACGCGCGAGTTCTTTCAATATGACGCAAGAACTGGAGGCCAAGACCTTTGTCCTCATGAGCGCCCTCGATCAAGCCAGGCACGTCCGCTATAACTATCTGCTCGTCATCAACCGCAAGCACTCCTAAATTCGGCGATAAAGTCGTGAACGGGTAACCTGCAATCTTAGGCTTTGCCCCGCTTATCGCAGCAAGTATGCTTGACTTTCCGGCATTAGGAAATCCAACAAGGCCTATATCAGCGATTAATTTTAATTCTAAAATTAAATTGCGCTCTTCTCCTGCGTCGCCTTTCTCCGCAAATCTCGGCGCGCGTCTTGTAGAACTTGTGAAATGTGAATTGCCGCGTCCACCTCGTCCGCCCTTTGCCGCAATAAAGACTTGCCCGGGCTCGACAAGATCAGCTAAAATTTTTCCCGTGCTTTCGTCTTTAACAAGAGTGCCGCACGGGACTTCAATTATTAAATCCTCGCCTTTCGAGCCGTAGCGCAGTGCGCCCGATCCATGACCGGCGTGTCCGGCCTGAAATCTCCTGTTATACTCAAAGTCCGCGAGCGTGACAATTCCTCCGACGGCCTTTAATATAACGTCGCCGCCTTTGCCTCCGTCGCCTCCGTCGGGCCCGCCCTTCGGGATAAATTTCTCACGGCGAAAGCTGAGCGCACCGTTGCCGCCGCGCCCAGCCTTGACGTTTATTCTAACTAAATCAGTGAATTTCAAATCTTAAATTTTAAATTAATCAGCCGCTGAAACAGGCTCAACGTTCACAAACTTTCTGCCGGCCTTCTTTATATACTCGACTTTGCCGTCAACGAGCGCAAACAACGTGAAGTCGCGTCCGCATCCTACATGCTTGCCCGGGTGAACCTGAGTGCCGCACTGTCTGACTAAAATGCTTCCGGCCTTGATGACTTGACCTGCATAAACTTTAATGCCGCGATACTTGGGCTGGCTGTCTCTGCCATTGGTCGAGCTGCCCTGTCCCTTTTTGTGCGCAAAAAACTGTATATCAAACTTAAAGCTCATAATTTTTAACCTCCAACTTTACTGCTTATACTCGCTAATCTTTACATACCTGCGCTGCTCTTTCGCAATCTCTTTCAGCGACAAGGCAACGCTCCGCGTCAAAATATTTAATTCTTCAGCTGCTTTACTTGGCCAGGAAATTTTTATAACAGGCACTTTAGCATCAATCTCGTATTCAAGCCCTTCAACTTTTGCAACTTCACTCAAGCCTAACAATAACGCCTGAACTAAACTCGACACAGCCGCGCAAATTATATCTTTGCCATTATCAGCATAGCCCGAGTGACCTGAACTCTCAATGCCCGTTAAAAAATTTTTATCCCAGTAAAGCTTGATATTAATCAAATTTTTAAATTAAAAATTTACGCGTTGACTTCTTTGATTAAAACTTCAGTGTAGTACTGTCTGTGTCCGCGCTTGCGGCGGTAATTCTTCTTGCTCTTGTACTTAAACACGATAACTTTGTCGGCGCGAGCCTGAGCTAAAATCTCAGCCGTGACATTTGCGCCCGCGAGATACGGCGTTCCGAATTTTGCCTCGCCAGTCTCAGCGTCTCCTGCCATTAAGACCTTGTCAAAAATAATTTCGTAATGCTCCTCGCCCTCGAGACGCTCAACTCTGAGCTTGTCGCCGGCCTGCACTCTGTACTGCTTGCCGCCCGTTTCAATAACTGCATACATGATTAAAATATTCCTCCATTTCCGCCGGAGATTTATTCAGGCAAATTTTTTTAAATTTTTTAAAAATTTTTAAAGCCCTCTCCGTGCGCTTTAAGCCTTTATTAATTTAAATTTTAAATAAAAGCTTAAAGCATTTTAAGCAATAAAAATTTTTTAGTCAACTAAATTTTAATTTTAAAAAATTTTTTATGCTAAAATATTTTTATTAACAAAACTTTTCAAGACTAAACTCCAAAGTTTTTCAACTACATTTTCAACTACAAACGCATTAAATAAATTTATGCGCCGCAATTAATTGCACTTGCGTTTACAAAAATAAACTCGAAAAATTTTTCGCAATAAAATTTTAAAATTTTATCAAACATTTATTAAGCAAGCTCAAAAAATTTTTCTAAAGCTCAAGCAAAAAAATTTTTCGCAAATAAAAAATCGCCTCGAGCAAATTTTAATTATTTTTATTCACTCAAGGCGATTTTAATTTTAAATTTTAAAAATTTTAAATTTTATTTAAGCTTTATGCTCGCTCTCACGCGCTTCTTCGTTCAACAGCCACTGTCCCCAGTCGATGCCTAACAAGCCGCTCAATATATAAATAAAGAATAAGAACAGCGGTGCCGCGCTTCTTAAAAATGTAAAGCTTAAAGCAAGCAGCATAAATAAAGCAAAGCACTTCACTTTGTCCGCGCTCTTCTTAGTTAATTTCTTTAAATTCGCGTACGGGATGCTCGAGATCATTAATAAGCCAGTGCATGCTAATATAAACGCTAAGACATAAGGCGGCAGGTCAAAGCCGGCAAGTATAAAGCTCGAGATAAACAATCCGCCGGCCGGACAGGGCAAGCCTTGAAACGGCCCGGGCACATGCACAACGTTAAACCTCGCGAGCCTTAACGCAACGCATAACGCAAAGAAGCAGCTTATTACTGCGCCGGTAATTCCCATAAAGCCCTGCAATGCAAATTTATAAAGCAATATCGACGGCGCAACGCCAAAACTAACTAAGTCAGCCAAGCTGTCGAACTCAAGTCCGAACTGCGAGCCGCCGCCAAGCATACGCGCAACTTTTCCGTCAAGCCCGTCAAATATTACTGCAAAAAATACAAGCCACGCCGCCGGAACATAACGCCCGTTTAACGTCAGCATCAGCGAAAACAATCCGCACAATAAATTTCCGCTCGTCACCATGTTCGGCAATATCTGCTTAAATTCAAGCGGCTTGCGGTTCTTCCTGCGCTCTCTCAATTCCTTTAATCTCTTCAGCTTCATATTTTTAAATCATCCTCCAGCTTTATTTTTATTTTTCAAAATTTTACTATCTATTAATCACATGCGCAATATTTTAATTTATTTTATCCGCGCAAGGCTGCTCTGTCCAGCATAGACTTGATCGCCGAGCTTCACGCATAAATTTAAATCATTATTTAATTTCGGAAGATAAACGTCAACGCGTGAGCCGAGCTTTATCATTCCGTAACGCTCGCCTAAATTTAATTTGTCGCCTATTCTTAATCTGCAAACTATGCGCCGCGCAACTAAGCCCGCTATCTGTGTCATTAATATATTGCCGTGTTCAGTCTCGAGGCCGACAAAATTTCTCTCGTTAATCTCCGAAGCTTTAGGCGCGAATGCCGCAACTTTTTTGCCCGGCACATACTCAAGAAATTTCACAGTCCCAGCACACGGAGCTCTATTAACGTGAACACTAAACAAATTCATGAAAATTCCAATCTTCACAGCCTCGCCCGTGAACTCGTGATTAGCTTCAGAAATTTCGACAATCTTTCCGTCCGCCGGCGACACAAAATTAAACTCATCGCCTTTATACTCCGCCTCGCGCTCAGGGTCTCTAAAAAACCAGATTACTATTAAAGTAATCACGCCCAAAATCACAGCCGGTATATAATTTACAAATGCAAACGCCGCTGTGACTAAAACTAAAAACGCTATAGTAAAAATTCCGTCCCGTGCTATCTTCATCTTATTATAAATAAATATTTTAAATATAAAATTATAAATTTAAACTTAACGTCGCGTCATCGCTTTTAGGCTCTTTAACTTCAGACTCAGGCTCAGTCTCGCTCTCGTCAACGCGCACTACGCTGTAGCCTACAATGCTGTCGTCCTCGCCGGGCCGGACTAAAATATTTCCCATCGTGATGCGTCCGCTCGACGGAGTGTCTTTAACGGCAATCCTTATCATTCTGCCGCGCTGAGTTATTGCGACAATCTCGTCGGTCTCTTTAACAGAATTGCTGCAAATTAAACGGCCGGTCTTCTGCGAAATATTCATTGCAGTAACGCCGCTCGTTGCTCTGTGATGAGCAGTGAACTCGTCGAAGCGCGTCCGCTTGCCCAAGCCCCGCTCGCTCAAGAATAACACCTGCTCGTCCGGCTTGACAACGCTGCAGCTCAAAATTCTGTCGTTCATGCCCAACTTCATAGCCGTAACGCCCCGCGCAGTTCGAGACAACGGCCTGAACTCCTTTTCCGACACTCTTAAAGCCTTAGCCTCCTGCGTCACTAACAACAAATCATCCTCGCCGCTCGTTAAACAAATCTGCGCGATCTCGTCGCCCGGGTCAAGCATGATAACGCGCTTCGGCCTGTTATTCTCCGTTAAATCTTTTACGGTCACGCGCTTTGCAATCGCATTTTTAGTGATAAAGAACGCGTACTCCCAGCCCGACGAAACTCCAGATGCTAACGTAACGACATTCTCGCCCTCTTCAAGCGGAAGCAAACGCGAAATCTGCTTGCCCTTGCCCGTCCGCGTCTCAGGTATGACATGGCCTCGCAACGTCATAACGCGGCCTTTGTTCGTGAAGAAAAATAAATCGTTTAAAGTATTAGTCACGCATAAAGCCGATATTGCATCTTCAGCTTGAACGCTCGCGCCCTTGCGCCCTTTTCCGCCCCTGCCTTGCAGAGCATAACCGGCCAAGTCCTGACGCTTCAAAAATCCGTCCCGCGACAACGTCACAACTATATCAACATTCGGTATCATGTCGTCGTCCGCGATCTCTTCATAACTATCTATAATCTCAGTGCGCCTCTCGTCTCCGAATTTCGCGCCGAGCTCTTTCAACTCGTCATGAATGACTTGATCTAAAACATCAGCATTATTTAAAATATTATTAAAATTCGCAATGCTTAATAATAAATCTGACTTCTCGCTGCTTAACTTGTCGCGCTCTAAACCCGTCAGTCTTTGCAGTCTCATATCTAATATAGCCTGAGCCTGAAGATCCGTAAAATTATTTTTTACTAAATTCTCGCGGGCTTCCTGCGCCGTCTTGGCAGCTCTAATAAAATTAATTATATTATCTATATCGTCAAGGGCTTTAATCAATCCTTCGAC
>JAFSNU010000040.1 GCA_017447325.1 Synergistaceae bacterium
CCCTTAAGCTTCAAGCTCTGCGAGTCGTGCCTTTCAGCTAATCTATTTAATATATAGCTTAAAGTTCCGCGCACGCTCTCCTGATAAATTTTGCTGATCTCGCGAACTAAAGCGGCTTGCCTGTCGCCTAAAATTTCTAACATATCTTGAATATCTTTAATTGCCTTATGCGGAGAGATATAAAAGCATAAAGTATATTTAAAGTCTTTCAGGCTATTAAATAATTTAACGCGCTCGCTGCTCTTTTCAGGTATGAAGCCGTAAAACAAGAACGGCTGAGGCGGCAGCCCCGATAATAATATTGCAGGAATGCAGGCCGTAGGGCCGGGCAAAACGTCAACGTCAAGATTTTCATCTATTGCATGTTTTAATAATATCCAGCCCGGATCTGAAATTCCCGGCGTTCCTGCGTCGCTGATCACAGCAACATTCTTGCCGCCGCGCAAGCTATTTAATAAATTATTTAATACTTTCTTCTCGTTGTGAAGATGAAACGGCGTTAAAACTTTATTATTAATATTATAATGCCTTAATAATATTGAAGACGTTCGCGTGTCCTCGCAGGCTATAATATCAGCTTCACGCAAAACTTTTAAAGCCCTTAACGTTATGTCTTCTAAATTGCCTATAGGCGTTGGAATTAGTGTAAGCATTTTAATTTAAAATTAAATTTTATACGCGCTTAATAATTCAGGCGTGTAATTATTATTATCGTCAAGCACTATCAAAGGCGGCTCTGTAATTAATCCCTCGCCGCCGTTCTTCACGCACTCTATTAAAAATATTTTAGAATTTTCATTAATTCTGGGATATATAAATTTTATGCGCTTAGGCGTTAAATTATTTATTAATAACGCGTTAATAAAGCTCGAGGCTCGTTCAGAGTTAAACACCGCAAAAAATCTTCCGCGCGTCTTCAATAATTTGCTTGCTGAACTCGCTATATCTTGAATAGTTGCAGTTAAATCTTGACGGGCTATAGCTGCCGTTAAGGCTTCGCTCTTGCGGCCGCGTGTTAAAGTCTCGTACGGCGGATTTGCGACGACGCCGTCATAATAATCAAGCCTTAAATTATTTAATAACTCTTTATCCCGCAAGTCTCCGCAGATAAATTCAGCTTTGTCCTGCAAATTATTTAATATTAAATTCTGCTTTGCTAAATTATTTAACTCGTCTTGAATTTCTATTCCCGTGATATGAAAATTAGAATTGATAAAGCGCAGCGCAAGCATCAGAGATACTGCTCCTGCCGCGCTGCCTAACTCTATAAATTTAAATTTGCCGGCTCTGAGCCTGACCCATGACGCTAATAATACAGTATCCATGTTCACGCGGGGACCAAGCTCAGGCTGAATTAACTTCAACTTGCCGTACAAAATATCTTCAGCTAAATTTAAATTCAAATTATTAAAATTATTAATTACGCGAAATAAATTTATAAAGCCCGCCCGGCCTGTCACAGCAAGTAAAGGCCAATTTAAATTTAAAATTACGCGTTCACCATTTCCTGATATAAATTCTTATACAGCTCGGCTGATCTGTCCCAAGTAAAATCTTCAGTCATGGCGCGGGCTATAATCTTGTTCCAAGCGTCTTTATCTTTATATCTCGCGATTGCGCGGTCTAACGCCCAGAGCATTCCGTCGGTGTCGTAAGTTAAGAACGTAAAGCCGTTGCCGCCGTCAGGATTGTCAACGTCAATAACCGTGTCCTTTAAGCCGCCGACTTCACGCGCAACCGGGATAGTGCCGTAACGCATCGAGATCATCTGCGACAGTCCGCATGGTTCGAACTCCGAAGGCATCAAGAATATATCTCCGCCGGCGTATAATAAATGTGATAACGGCTCGTCGTAGCCCTTAAATAATTTAATGCAGTCAGGATGTTTTTCCGATGCGTCTAATAAAGCATTCTCAATCCACTCGTGGCCTGTGCCTAAGATTATAAATTTAGCTCCAAGCTTCGGCAGTCTCTCTATCGCATCTATAACTAAACCAAAGCCCTTTTGGTCAACTAAACGGCTCACGCATACCACAACCGGATCCTGTGTCTCGGGATCGAAGCCGGCCTTATTTAATAACTCTTTGCGGATTTGATACTTGCCGCGCATGTCCTCAAGCGTAAAATTTTTCGAGATTAATTTATCGCTCGCGGGATTCCAGTAATCAACGTCAATGCCGTTCAAAATTCCTCTTAACTTATGACGCTGCTGATATATCACACCTGATAATTCACGCGTTGACTCGTAAGTTTGAATTTCGTCAGCATAAGTCGGCGACACTGTAGTAATTGCGCTTGCCGCGACTATGCCGCCCTTTAATAAATTTACCTGGCTATAAAATTCCATAGTGCTTGAGTTAAAGCTCCACGGCTCAAGTCCTGAAGCCTCGATAAACGGCGACGGCTCTAAAACGCCCTGATACGCGACGTTATGCAAAGTCATAATGCTCTTTAAGCCGGTCTGTCTATAATGCCTGTGCCAAGCTAAAGCGCAGGGTAAAAACGCAGATGTCCAGTCATGGCAGTGGAATATATCAGGCGTCCAGTTTATAGATTTAGAAAGTTCTATGGCCTGCAGGCAGAAGACAGCGAAGGGCGAGGCCGTCCAGAAATTAAGCTGCTGCGGGTACATGTCGCCGTTATAATCATCAGCTTTCAAGAAATAAATCGGCACGCCGTTAACATCGCTTTTAAATATCTCGGCTTGCTTTATCTCCCAGTTATACGCCGCGTAAACATGACGCGATACTTTCGTGAGCTTCAAGCCCAGCGCCTCAGCTTTGTCCAGAACTCCAGGCCACGCCGGCGTCACAACTCGAACGTCAACTCCGGCCTTTTTTAATGCCTTGGGCAGTGACCCAGCGACGTCGCCCAGTCCGCCAACTTTAGAGAACGGCGCGATCTCCGTCGTCACAAAAAGAATCTTGATACTCTCACTGCCGCCCTTGCTCATATCTTATTACATCCTTTCACGTTATTAATTTATTAATTTATTATTAATAATAAAGGCGCCGCTGTTAATTTTAAATTTTAAGCGTACGCCTTTGAATTTTAAATTTTAATATTAAATTACATGCCTCTGAAGTCTATTGAGTAGGCCTTGGCCGCGTACTCTTTAACTACTCTGTGCGTATTAAAGAAGCTTGCGTCAAGCGCAATAGTATGCCTCATCATGTCAACCCACTTATCGTGATTCTTGTAATAAGTCGGGATAATCTTATTCTCTAATTTATCGTATAAATCTACAGCGTCCAAAGACTCGTCATAATGCGCGTCGGCTTTCGTCTCCGTCGGTTCAGGCCCGATTGACCAGCCCGTAACGTCCTCGATCCAGCCCTCTATCCACCAGCCGTCTAAGATCGAGAAGTTCATAATGCCGTTCATGGCGCACTTCATTCCGCTCGTGCCGCTCGCCTCTCTCGGGCGCATAGGCGTGTTAAGCCATACGTCAACGCCCTGCGTTAATAAGCTCGCGATTTCCATATTATAATTATCTATAAACACTATGGGAATTTCGTTTTCGAACTCTTTAGCCTTACGTCTGATTTTCTGAAGTAAAGTCTTGCCGCCGTCGTCGTGCGGGTGAGCCTTGCCTGCGAATACAAACTGGACTTTCTTTCCGCCTGCAACTTTCTTAAATCTTTCGATATCTGCGAATAACAAATCAGCGCGCTTATACGTCGCTGCACGTCTCGCGAATCCTAACGTTAAAACATCCGGGTCAAGCTGTACGCCGTTAGTCTCAACTATTCTTGCTAATAATCTTAATTTCGAAGCCTGATGAGCCGCCCAGATCTCTGACTTAGGAATAGTTAGAGCCTGAACCAAACGTCCCGGATCCTGTTCCCAGCCTGGGATATGCTTATTATAAAGCTTGCGCATTCCCGAGCTGACCCAAGTCGTGGGATGAACACCGTTAGTTATCCAGTCAACAGTCTCCATTTTGAACATATCATTGCTGACTTCAGCGTGCTTCTTAGCAACTCCGTTAATATAGCGGCTGTATCTCAAGCCCAGCTCAGTCATCGACACACCCGGCATGTTCGGCATCATGCGGCGTATAGTGTCAAGAGCATCCGGCGGGAAGACCTTATCAATTAAGCCAAATTCAAAATAGTCATGGCCGGCCGGCACTGGCGTATGCGTAGTGAAGACGACCTGCTCTCTAATTCTCTCAGGATCATAATAGCCCTGCTCACGCATAAGCTCGAGCGTTAAAAATCCTGCATGGCCTTCGTTTAAGTGGAATGTGTCGATATTCATGTAGCCTAAAGCGCGTAACATTCTCAAGCCGCCTACGCCTAATATAAACTCCTGGCAAAGTCTATAGCGATTATCGCCGCCGTATAAATACCAGCAAAGCTGTCTGTCCGCCGGGTCGTTAGGCTCAAAGTCAGTGTCTAAGAAATAAACTGGCAACGGGTAACCGGTCGATCCGATAATCTCATAGACCCATACGCCGACTTGAATTTCGCGTCCCTCGATTGTGATTTTAATTCGATTAGGCAATAGAGTTAATTCTTTCGTCGGATCCCAGACAACGGGCTTCTGCTGCTGCCAGTCGTCATTATTAAATTCCTGAACAAAATAACCTTTACGATACAAGAGCGTTACGCCAGCCATAGGCACGCCGAGGTCCGCAGCGCTTTTCAGAATATCTCCGGCCAGTACTCCAAGGCCGCCGGAATAAGTCGGTATAGATTCTTTCAGACCAACCTCCATTGAAAAATAGGCAACAGGTCTAAAAGCCGGATCGTTCTCCATCAGAGTCCTGAGCGAGTTGCCGAGGTCACTGCGGTGAAGTCGTTGTATCATAACATCAAACTCCTTTCTTAAAATACGCACAAATATGTTTATAAAATTGCTTCAAACTCTCTCAGTGTCCTCTCGATGGGCACCGTAAGATAAATAAAAGATAAATAAAATTTTTAAACTATTCTCTCCGTGTCCTACTCATGGACATCGAGCAAATTTAAAAATTAAATTAAATTAATTTATAATTCATTATCTCATAAATTTAAAATTTTTATATATTTTTATTAAGCTTAAATAATTTTAAAATTAACGGCCAGATAATTATTATGTAAACAAACAAGGCCGACTGGTTCAACAATCTTCCCCAGTAAGCGCCGCAGCCTAACACTAAATAATTTCTTAAAGTCTTATCTAATATAAAGTATAACGGGATCATGCCTATTAAATTTAAAATCACGCTCTTTAAATTTAAGCCCGTTGCTTTAAACTTTATAAATTTCCTGTCAAGCCACCAGCATAAAGCAAGCGGGATAATTCCGCCGGCATCCTGCCACGCGTCAATCTGCATTTTCACCGGATCAACTAACAGCTTGCCGTCTTGATTATAGTCTAACGGGTAAGATTTAAAGCTAATATAAATTAAAGTTGCTATGCCGGATAAAAATAATAACGCTATAACTAAATCTTCAAGTTTAGAATTAGAATTAAAATCTTTATCTAAATAATTTAATATTTTATTAGTAATATAAACCGCAAGCAAGCCTAATATAAATCCCACTAAAACATCCTGTGGCGTGTGAACTCCTAAATAATTTCTTGAAAATGCGAGCAATAAAATCGCAAGTATTAATAAAGCTTTAATTAATTTATTCTTAATTAATAAAGCGACGCTGCCGTAAATGGGCGCGGCGGTCATAGTATGTCCGCTCGGGAACGAATAGCCGCCTGCGGTTTTAATCGCGTTGCCTGCCGGAATAATTTTCGTGTCGCGAACCCAAGGCCGATAAATGCAGCAAGTTAATTTAATAAGCGAGTTAATCACCATGCTGATCTTCCAAGCTAAAAATATAAGCAGGCCTTTGCGCTTGTCAATGCACCAGTAAATAAACGCCGGTATAAATAACAAAAAGCCCGTGCTGAAGACGGACACCCATTCCATGAACGGCGTTAAAACGTCGCTCGTTAAAGCTCTAAAATTTTGCAGCCATAATAAATATTCAAGATCCAAGCTCAAAATTTTCAACTCCTGTTCTAAAATTCAAATTTAATAATATAATAATATAAATCTTAATTAAAAGCTGGAAAATATTTTGGAAGCGTTTAACGTTATCTTTTATAGTAGGCAAGACGGCACGAGACCTGTTGAAGAATTTATCGCAAGTCTTGACAGCGATATGCGGGCTAAAGTTTTTATGCTATTCAAATGCTGCGAGAGAACGGAATTAAACTTAGAAGTCCTTTTTTAAAGCATTTAGACGACGGAATTTTTGAATTAAGAGCAAGAGCCGGTTCAAACGCGTCGCGCGTGCTGTACTTCTTTTTTGTAAATAAAACTATAGTGCTAACGCACGGGTTCATAAAGAAGACGCAGAAAACGCCGAAAGATGAAATTAAACGGGCTAAGAAATACAGAAATGATTTCTTTAAGCAAATCAATAAAGTTAAAAGTTAAAAGGAGAGCGCAATAAAAGCATGGATAGAACTTTTGACGAATTTTTGAAAGAGCAGCTGCAAGACCCGAAATTCAGAGAAGAGTACGAGGCACTTGCGCCGGACTATTCTATTATTCAAGCGATATTTGACGCTCAAGATAAATTTAATTTAAGCATAAAAGACGTTGCGGACAGGACAGGAATTTCTAAAGCAGACATAAGCAAGATTATAAACGGCAACGCTAATCCGTCGCTGAGAACTCTTAAAAAGCTTGCTAAAGGCTTAAACATGAAAATTAAACTCGATTTCGAGTTTGCTTAATAAATCTTAATTAAGGCGTGATTTAAAAGTGATAAATTCTTTAAGCAATTATAACATTAGGACAGTGAGCAATAAAGTTGATCCGGAAGTTCACAAGACGAAAGAAGCTTTGCAGCTCAAAGAGGCCTGCCAGCAGTTCGAGTCGATCTTATGGTCTAAGCTCTGGAAAGAGATGAAGTCGAGCGCTCAGGCGATAGGCGGCCATGCAGAAGGCCGGCCTTGGCAGCAAATGGAGGACTTGTCGCTCGAGATGGCAAGCGATGATTTAGTCAAGAGCTCGGGCGGCGCGGGCTTGTGGCAGATGCTCTATAACAGCATGATTAATAAAGTCGCTGCTGACCAAGAGGCTAAAGCAATTAAAGCCGCTGATCAGGAGGCGAATGTTTTATACGGGCCGGGCAGCAATAATATTGATAATAATATCTCAAGCTTTAACGCGCAGGGCTAAATAAAATTTGCGTGAGCTTGACGCACGAGCAAGCGCGATAAATTTTAAATTTATATTTAATATATTTTAATATTTTAATATATATAAATAGGTAGAAGTTTAAATTGGCAAATAATAATAAATTAGATTTAGAAAGCTTGAACGAGCTTGATGATAAGCTTGAAAAGCTTGATAAACTTGAAATAGCTGAGATATTAAATGATCAAGAATGCTGGTGCAGGTACGGGCTGAAATTCTTCTGCATGGGATGCGGACGCTGCTGTCGGGGCGAACCCGGGGCGATATTCTTTAATCAGCAGGAATTTAATATTATCGCTAAGACTTTGGGCATAAGCCGCTTAGAGCTGCGCGAAAAGTACGTCACTATGCGCTGGGGACGGCCAAGCTTTAAAGAACGTCCGAACGGCGACTGCATATTCTATAACTCGCTTAAAGCCCGCTGCATGATCTATCCCGTCAGGCCGACGCAGTGCCGGACTTTTCCGTTCTGGCCGGAAGTGTTAAAGTCCCGCGAGTCATGGGACAAGTTCGCGAGCAGATGCCCGGGCATGAACGAGGGCGAATTATTTTTGCCGTCACGCATACTTGATTTCGTTGAAGAGTGTAATAGCTGGTTCGAAGACAAGACTGGCAAGAGCAATAAATAATAATAAAGCGAGCTGATAATCACAGCCCGCTTTTATTTTAATTATTAATTAATCTTCGCTGTAGCCCAGCCGCTTTAATATCAACGGCCAGATTATCATTATGTAAATCGTCATGATAGACATGTCTATTAAATGTCCCCAGTGTACGCCGAAATATAATATAGTATAATTGCGCAAGATACCCTTAATAATTATATAGACTGGAATTAAGCCGATTATATTTATTATCACGCCTTTTGCATTAAAGCCGGTCGCCTTAAACTTAATAAACGTCTTCTCGATGAACCAGCAGAACGCAAACGCCATAAGTCCGCCAGCGTCATGCCACGCGTCAATCTGCATCCTTACAGGGTCAACTAATAACTTTCCGTCCTTATAGTCCATCGGGTAAGGCTTGTAAGTGACATAAATTAAAGTCGCAAGTCCAAACAAGAATAATAATGCTATAACTAAATTCTCGCGCTCAGGCTTCGCGTCAAGATATTTTAATATTTTATAAGCCGCATAAACTGCAAGCAAGCCAAGCGTCGTTCCTACCACAACATCCTGCGGCGTATGAACTCCTAAAAAGTTTCTCGAGAACGCTAATAATAATATTATAAATATTAATAAAGCTTTAATAAATTTACTGCGCGACAAGACAGCCATGCTGCCGTAAATCGGTGCAGCCATCATAGTATGGCCGCTCGGGAACGAGTATCCGCTGGCGAGATTTAAGGCATTGCCGGCCGGTATAACTCTCGCGTCGCGAATCCATGGCCGATACACGCAGCAAGTTAATTTCACAATCGCATTTAACGTAACGCTTATCTTCCATGACAAAAATACAAATAAGCCGCTGCGCTTGTTCACGCACCAGTATATAAACGTCGGGAACAGCATTATCATCGTCACGCAAAAATCCGAGAAATACGCGCACACAGGCGTCCAAACGTCGCTCAACGAATTCCGCAAGTTCTGCAATAATAACAAATACTCAATATCTAAAGCCAATTTAAATTAACTCCTTTAATTTAATTAATTTATATTATCAAGCCATGCGTTCACATCAGGCTTGCTGCTTCCTGTCGCGAAATAATAATTATTTATGTCTATCTCGGACTCCGGCAATAATTCTTTCAGCGTGTTTAACGAGCCGCTTTTGCCAGTCCCGCCGGACGTCGCGAACGGTATAATGCGCTTGCCCTTTAAATCACACTGTTTAATATATTCCTGAAAGAACGGCGGCAGCGTCCCGTACCATACGGGGAAGCCGATAAATATAACATCATAGCCCATAAAATCAGCAATTTGAGTTTTTAACTTGGCCGGTCTGCGCGTTAATTTCTCTTTGCCGACTTTTATAATCGAAGCAAGATAACCGCCGTAAGCCTCTTCCGGCTCGACAAGATACATGTCCGCGTTCGTCCGCGCCTTTATTGCTTCCGCAACTTGCTTAGTTCTTCCAGATTTAGAATAATAAATAACTGCGCATTTATCTAAACTCATTCAACACACGCCCTTTCAATTTATTTTATTAATATTATAATATTATACCCTTTCCCAGACTAAAATATTATTATTAATTAACGCCCTGAGCTTTCCCGAATCATTAAGCCAGCTTAAATATGACTTCACTGTGCTGCCGGCAAGCGCGTGCTGCTCATAAGTCATATTTAGCTTAAGCTCATTAAATATCTTTTGCAGCAGCAGATCAAAACTCACAGGCCGCTCACATAGCCGCAATATTAAATCTGCGTTCTGATTTACGCTGTCAATATTAGCTTGAGCAAGAGCTGCAATATTTTCTGACGCATCAGCGTGAGCCGGTATAAATAGCTTCGCACTCATGGCCTTGACACGTTCAAGCGTCTCAAGATACGCGCTTACATTAAATATAAATACAAATTTATATTTCTCCAGTGTCTCGCAGCTTGATAGGCAGTCCGCAAGGTAAACTATGCCGTCTCCTGTTCTGAATCCGGCCATGTCAAAGAAATGCCCGGGCAGATCAATAAGCTCCCAGTCCTCGGGCAGCACGTCCTGACTTAAAACCTGCGCATTGCTCTCCTGTGCCATGAGAAATTTGTGACACAGATTAGAGGGCGGATAGCCGCCGTATAAAAACGACGGCTCTAAAATAGTGTGACGCGTGAATGCGGCCTCTATGTCAGGCGCGTATATAACACATCCGGTCTTATCCTGAAGATATTTATTGCCGCCGATATGGTCAGCATTAGAATGCGTATTATATATCGCGTTTAAGCGCCAGCCCTGCTGATTTAAAATCTTCAGGACTTTCCTGCCGGCATCTTTGTCGTTGCCGCTGTCAATCAGAACGGCACTGTCATCGCTCACACGGACAAGTCCGATCTTCGCCGGACTTTGAATATAATAGCAATTATCCGAGACCTGAATAAGCTCGTACATGATTAATTAATCTCCGCGTGCCACTCCTGCAGCGACTTAGGCTCGGCGTTCGCGTTGTGACTGCGCATATACTCTATGCCCTCTATAGCCGCTCTTGCCGCCGCAATAGTCGTGATAATCGGCAGCCTTGCACGCACAGCACTGCGCCGCATCTCGCCGCCCCATTCCGCCCTTGCATTTAAATTAAAGCTTGGCGTGTTAATTATCAAATCGACTTCGCCGTTAATTATAAAGTCTAACACATTAGGCCGGCCCTCGTAAATCTTATTAACGTGCTGCGCATTTATTCCGGCTTTAATTAAAGTCTCGCAGGTCTCGCCCGTCGCTAAAATCTTAAAGCCTAAATTATTAAATCTTGACGCAATATCGCTTATCTCGCCTAAATCGCGAGTTCCTATCGCGAATAACACTGCGCCGCTTAACGGCAAACTTGAGCCCGCCGCCTCTTCAGCTTTAACAAACGCCTCGCCGACGCTCTCAGCTATTCCTAACACCTCGCCCGTCGAGCGCATCTCAGGCCCTAACACCGGGTCAGCCTCTCTAAACATCTTAAACGGGAACACAGCCTCTTTAACGCCATAATAATTTATAACGCGCTTAGACTTCAATAAATCTTCAACCGGCGAAGGCTTATTAATTAATTTATTAATAATTATCTCAACTGCGAGCGGCACCATTCTTATATTGCATACTTTCGACACAAGCGGCACTGTGCGCGACGCCCTTGGATTAGCCTCTAACACATAGACTTTGTCCCGCTCTATTGCGTACTGCATATTCATCAAGCCCACTACATGCAGTTCTTCAGCTATCTTGCGCGTATATTCATTTATAATTTCCAAATTTTTAGGGCTGATATGCTTTGACGGAATTAAACACGCCGAGTCTCCCGAGTGAATTCCCGCAAGCTCGATATGCTCCATTACAGCCGGAACGTAAGCATGAACTCCGTCGCTTATCGCGTCAGCCTCGCACTCTAACGCATGATTTAAAAATCTGTCGATTAAAATCGGCCTGTCCGGCGTCACTCCTATTGCCGCATTCATATAGCTTTCAAGCTGCGCCGCGTTATAAACTATCTCCATTCCGCGCCCGCCTAAAACATACGACGGCCTGACCATGACCGGATAGCCGATCTTATTCACAGCCTCCAAAGCCTCGCGCATGTTCGACGCCATCGCTGACTCCGGCATGGGAATATTTAACCTGTTCATCATCTCTTTAAATAATCCCCGGTCTTCAGCCAGATTAATTACATCCGGCGACGTGCCTAAAATCTTTACGCCGTTGCGCTCAAGCTCCGACGCTAAATTTAACGGCGTTTGACCTCCGAACTGCGCGATAACTCCAACGGGCTTTTCATGCTCGTAAATGCTCAAAACGTCCTCAAGCGTCAACGGCTCGAAATATAATTTATCAGACGTGTCATAGTCAGTCGAGACAGTCTCAGGGTTACAATTAACTATAATAGTCTCAAAGCCTAATTTATTTAAAGACTTCGCAGCATGTACGCAACAATAATCAAACTCGATTCCCTGTCCGATTCTATTCGGCCCGCCGCCTAAAATCATAACCTTTTGCGCGTTATTATTATTTAAATTATTATTATTTAAATTATTATTATTTAAATTATTATTATTTAAATTATTATTATAAGTAGAATAATAATATACGCTGCTCTCAGTCCCTGATACATGCACTGCGTTCCACGTCTCGCGAATATTTAAAGCTAAACGCCGCTTACGGATAATATCTTCATCTATCTTTAAAATTATGCTTAAATATTTATCACTGAAGCCCGCGCGTTTTGCATTTATTAAATCTTCATCGCTTAAAGCCGGCCTTGAATTTAATAATTTTTCCTCAAGTTCGACAAGCTCGCGCATCTGCTCGATAAAATATTTTTTAATATGCGTCAAATTATAAAGCTCATCAACACTCGCGCCCTTGCGTAAAGCTTCATACATGATAAACTGCCGTTCGCTCGACGGCGTGACTAATAAATTTAGTAATTCATCTTTGCTTAATTTATTAAAATTCTTAGCGAAGCCCAAGCCGTAACGTCCAGTCTCAAGCGACCTAATCGCCTTCTGCAAAGCTTCTTTATAATTCCGGCCTATGCTCATTACCTCGCCGACGGCTTTCATCTGCGTGCCTAACTTGTCCTCAACGCCTTTAAATTTCTCAAACGCCCACCGCGCGGACTTCACTACTACATAATCAGGCTCAGCTTTATTATCAGGCTTATATTTATCAAGACTTCCGAACTTGCCGCACTTTAAATCTTTAAGCGTCAAGCCTGTTGCTAATTTAGCCGACACTAACGCAATGGGAAATCCCGTCGCTTTCGAAGCTAAAGCCGAACTGCGCGACGTCCTGGGGTTAATTTCTATAACTATAACTCTGTCAGTCTTTGGATCATGCGCGAACTGAACGTTAGTTCCGCCTATCACGCCTATATGCTCTACGATTTTATAAGCCTGCTCCTGCAGTCTCGCCTGAAGTTCAGGGCTTATCGTCAGCATCGGAGCAACGCAGAACGAGTCGCCGGTATGCACGCCCATCGGGTCAACATTCTCGATAAAGCACACTGTGATCATGTTATTATCTTTGTCACGCACGACTTCAAGCTCTAACTCTTCCCAGCCTATCACAGACTCCTCTATCAAGACCTGATGAATTAAGCTTGCCTGAAGCCCTCGCTCGCATACGGCCTTTAACTCGTCCTTATTATAGACAATGCCGCCGCCTTCGCCGCCCATTGTGTAAGCCGGACGCACAACGCACGGATATCCCAGCTCCGCCGCAATATTTAAAGCCTCGTCTATGCTGTACGCTGCTTTGCTCCGCGCCATCTCTATGCCTAAAGCGTCCATAGTGTTTTTAAACTCGATTCGATCCTCGCCGCGCTCTATCGCATCGGGCTGAACGCCTATTACTTTAACATTATATTTATCTAAAATTCCGGATTTATATAATTCAGCGCACAAATTCAATCCCGACTGTCCGCCTAAATTAGGCAGTAAAGCATCAGGCCGTTCCTTCGCGATAATTTTTTCAAGCCTTGCAGCGTTTAACGGCTCGATATAAGTCGCGTCGGCAATTTCGGGATCAGTCATGATAGTCGCCGGATTAGAATTAACTAATACTATCTCATAGCCCAGACTTTTTAGCGCCTTGCACGCCTGAGTTCCCGAATAATCGAACTCGCACGCTTGACCAATCACTATTGGCCCCGAGCCTATTATCAAAACTTTACCAGGGTCGCGGACCCTGGACCCATTTATTAATAACTCTTGCCTTTCATCCCGCGCATCGTTGTTCTCATAATGCGCTCGCTCAAAGTCATTCATTCAACAAAACACCTCCAACATTAAAGCTTTAAAGCCTTAATGCCTTAAAAATTTAAAATATTATATAACAAAACGCCCGGCCAAGCTTACACCTCTGCGAGGCCTGCAAAGCCGAGCATCAAAAAATTTTTCAAGCCCGCACGAGCTTAAAATTAAAATTTTTAATCTTCAAGCTGCTTATAAACTTTAATAATAACTATCAGCGAGATAATAAACGTTAATAAATCTGACGCTGGCATTGACCATAATAATCCGTCCAGTCCATAAATGAAAGGCAGCGCGGGCATTAAGACCGTCAGGCCGACGCCGAAAATTATTTCACGCACAAGCGACAGCATCGTCGAGAGCCAAGGCCGCCCTAATGACTGCAAGAATATAAACGCCGCTTTATTCACGCAGGCTAATATCACCATGCATAAATAAATTCTAAAGCATTTCACGGCAAAATTTAAATAATGCACGCTCTCAGCTTTTGCGCCGAATATATCTGCAATTTCAGCCGGAAAAAGTTCTACTATTATAAATGCTGTTAATCCGACTAAAGCTTCGCAAGTTAATAAATAAACTAAAATCTTACGAGCCCGGTCTTTGCGTTTTGCGCCGACATTAAAGCCGACGATCGGAATGCAGCCCGCCGCCATTCCAACGACTATAGAGATTACAATCTGGAAAAATTTCATGACAATGCCTATTACAGCCATTGGAATCTGCGCGAACTCAGGCTGACCAAAAATTAAATCCAAAGCTCCGTACTTGTGCGCCATGTTATTCACAGCCGCCATTGACGCGACGAGCGAGATTTGAGACAAGAAACTGCAAATTCCCAGCGGCAAATATATTTTCGCTAATTTAAAATTAATTTTAAAATTTTTTAAGCTTAACTTAACTGCCTGCACTTTAAATTTTAAATAATAAACTGCGAGCAAGGCCGTTAATATTTGCCCGAGTATCGTCGCGACGGCCGCGCCCATCATTCCCCATTTAAATATAAATATAAATACCGGGTCAAGAATTATATTTAAAATCGCTCCGGCGAGAGTCGACGCCATTGCGAACTTGGGGCTGCCGTCCGAGCGAATAATCGGGTTCATGGCCTGGCCGAAAATATAAAATATCATGCCTGAATTAATCCAGAAAAAATATTCCTGCGACATTTTAAACGTCTCTTGATTAACTCGTCCGCCGAAGAACGTTAAAATATTTTCACTAAAAATAAAATATAAAGCCGTGATTAAAATTCCGGATATTAAAGATAATATAACCGCGCTGCCGATAGAGTCTCCGGCACGTTTAGCATCACGTGAGCCTAAACTTATGCTCACGAACGCGCAGCATCCGTCGCCGATTAAACACGCTATAGCAAGTGCAACTATAGTTAAAGGGAAGACGACAGTGTTCGCCGCGTTGCCATATGAACCTAAATAATCAGCATTAGCTATAAAAATTTGATCGACTATATTATACAGCGCTCCGACCAGCAGCGAAATTATACACGGCACGGCGTACTTCCGCATTAAACTTCCAACCGGCTCGGTCTCAAGAAAATTATTATTATTGCTCACAAAAATTAACTCCTTTATGCTATAATTTTTTAAAATTTATTACTTAACAAAACTTTTTCGAAAATAAACTCAAAGTTTTTCAACTACATTTTCAACTACAAACGCATTAAATAAATTTATGCACCGCAATTAATTGCACTCGCGTTTACAAAAATAAACTTACACAAAAATTTTCGCTCAAAAAATTTTTGATCAAATAAAAATTTTCAAACTTTTATTTAATTCAACGCACAAAAAAAAATGCGCTCGCCCGACGCTCTTGCTCAAGCTCGGACTTACGCATTTATTTTTAAATTCTTGCTGCTCAGCTAATTAAATTAAAATTTCAAAAATTATTCCTGAACTTCAAACATGTCTTTGCCGACGGCGCACAACGGGCAAACCCAGCCGTCCGGAATATCCTCGAATGCTGTTCCCGGGGCAATGCCGTTATCAGGATCGCCGACCGCAGGATCGTAAACGTAGCCGCATACCGTGCAAATATATTTCTTCATCAAATTTTCCTCCTTTCTCTGAAATCTTGAAACTTTAAATTTTTAAATTAAATTTTATTTTTAATATTATAGCTTAAAATTTTATATTCTAAATTTAATTTTAAAATTTCACGCCGCTCTCAGGCGCATAGCCCGCCCGCCAGAAGCAAAGGCCGCACGCCGGAGCAGTTTGCCCTGAACTCGCGCGCTCTTTGCCGTTCAATAAATCTTCAAGCCATTTTAAATTTCTTTTGCCAATCGCAACTTCATTTATATTGCCCGCAATAATTCGAACCATGTTCGTCATGAAAGATTTTGCTCTGACCGTCAGGACAGTTAGATTATTATTAAAAATTTGAAATTTTAATTTGTCGATGTCCCGCATTGTGTTATCAGGACACTCGGTCGCCTTGCAAAACGCTTTGAAGTCATGACATCCGACTAAAATTTTGCAGGCATCACGCGCTAAATTTTTATCCCAGTCGCGCTTGTTCCACCAGACGAAGCCGTTGAGCTGCGGCGGACACACGCGACCGTGATAAATAAAATATTTATACTCGCGCCACAACGCGCTGCGCCGAGCGTCAAAATTATTTTCAACTTTAAAAATTTTCATCACTCTAATATCTTCCGGCAAATAAAAATTTATCGCTAATAATAATTTTTCAGGCTCAAAAATTTTGTCGAGCTCGAACGACGCTGCTTGTCCCCGGGCATGAACGCCTTGATCAGTCCGTCCCGCGCCGGTGACTTTAACTAATTTATTATTATTTAAATTGCTTAACGCCTCTTCAAGAACTTGCTGGACAGTCTTGCTCTCGCGTTCGCTGTGATTATTCTGACGCTGCCAGCCGAAATAATTTGCGCCCGTATAAGCAACTTGAGCCGCGTACTTCATCACAAATTTTCCCGCGCCTTTCGAACTAAATAATCGCATTTATTATTAAATTTATTGCTTGCATGGCCTTTGACCCATTGCCATTTAATTTCATGAACTTTCGCGAGCTTTAGCAGCTCCTGCCATAAATCTTGATTAGCGACCGGCTCTTTGTTCGCGTTGCGCCAATTATTTTTCTGCCATTTGTCGAGCCATTTATTAGTGAACGCATTTTTCAAATACTGCGAGTCAGTGTAAAGCTCAACGACGCACGGCATCTTTAAAGCCTTTAACGCATTAAGCGCGGCCGTGAGTTCCATTCTGTTATTAGTCGTGTCGTCTTCAGCGCCGGAAATTTCGCGCGTAATATTATGCGTCTTAGAAATTAAAACAGCAGCCCAGCCGCCGCGACCGGGGTTCGGCGAAGCTCCGCCGTCGGTGTAAATTATTACCCAAGGTCGTGAACCCTGGACCCTTTTATTAATAAGCTCGTTTTTCATCATAAACTCCGTTGTGTTTTATAGTGCGCTTATACAAGCATTTCAGCTTTTATATTATTCATGATTTAAAAATTAAATTTAATTATCTCTCAAAAATTTTTTAAACTCTCCGCGCTCGATGCTCGGCGTGAAAATTTAATTTTAAATTTTAATCGCAAGCCTCGAGAGACCTTTAAAATTTTTAAAATTAATTTTAATTTAAAAATTATTTTGCGCAAGCTTGACATGAAAATTTTTAAACGCTATACTTGCTTTTAATTTTTAAAATTTTTTGAATTTTATTTTAAATTTAATTTTATTTAAACGGGAGAAAATTTTTAAATGAATTTTAATTTGGACGCAGTTAAATTTGATTACAGCATGATGATGTGCATGTGCTTTGACGTGCATTCATATCGTGCTGGCCGCAAGTAAATTTACTGCCTCTGAGTTTATCATAGAATTTTAACGCGGGAAGCACAGGCAAGCTTCCCGTTTTTTATTTATTTTAATATTAATAAATTAGGAGAGAAATTAAAATTTGATTGAGCTTGAACACGTGTTTAAAACTTTTAGATTTGACGACGAAAAAAACGCCAAGACTGTCAAGGCTGTCGATGATGTGAGCCTGAAAATTTTTGACGGCGAAATTTTTGGAATTATCGGTTTCTCAGGAGCGGGCAAGTCAACGCTCGTGCGCTGCATAAATTTATTGGAGCGGCCTGACTCGGGCAGCGTGAAAATTAATAATGTAGAGTTCACAAGCTTGAAGCCTAAAGATTTATATAACGCGCGTAAGAAAATCGGAATGATATTTCAGCAGTTTAATTTAATGCCGTCGCGGACTGTCGCGCAGAACGTCGCTTATCCGTTAAAGGGAATGAGCAAAGACGAGGTAAATAAAAAAGTTAGAGAGTTATTAAATCTTGTTGAAATTGGAGACAAAGAGAATGCCTATCCGTCGGAGCTTTCAGGCGGACAGAAGCAGCGCGTCGCAATCGCGAGGGCGCTGGCTAACGATCCCGATATTTTATTATGCGACGAGGCAACGAGCGCTCTTGATCCCCAGAC
>JAFSNU010000358.1 GCA_017447325.1 Synergistaceae bacterium
AGCGTCAAAGTGTCCGGCAAGATTAACGGCGGGCGAATCTCGAGGCCTTTCTCTAAACTCTTATTTAACGTCAAACTTTGATTTCTAATCGCGCGCTCAAGCAAAGATTTTGAATCAACATAGCCGACTATATGATCAATATCGCCGTTGCAGACCGGATAAGTTGAATGGGACTCCTGAGCAATTTTAGTTTTAATGCTCTCCTCGTCCTCGCTGATGTCAAAGTAAACTATATTTTCGCGGGATGTCATCGCCGACGGCACTGTCCGAACATCAAGCTCGAACACATTGCCGATTAAATCCTTCTCCTGCGTGCGCAATAATCCCGCCATAGTTCCTGCCTCGACGACTGCGTATAAGTCATCCGAAGTAATATCGTTGCGCTCCTTCTCAGGCAAGCCTAATAATTTATACGCGCCGCCGCTTATCGCGTTTAACACTCTCGCGAGCGGCCCGCAGATTTTAATTATAAATCTCATGCCCTCAATAGTCCGCATTGCGACTTTCTCAGGAATGGCCATAGCAATACGCTTTGGAATTTGGTCAGCTAATAAAACAAAAAACAAAGTCACTCCGATAAACGGAATTCCAGATGCGATTTGACTTCTTAAAGCCGGATTTAAAGACTCCGGCAGCTCGTCAAAAATTAAAGGCGCGAACGACGCGTCCCCGACTATACCGGCTAATATAGCTACAAAATTTAAGCCAATCTGCACAGTCGTGAAGAACAGCCCGGGCTGCTCCTGAAAATTTAAAACGCGCTGAGCTTTCAAGCTGCCCTTGTCAGCCAGCGGCCTGAGCTTCATTCGCCGCGAAGCCGCAAGCGAGATCTCAGCCACTGAGAAGAACGCGCTCACCGCTCCCAAAATTATTATCATTATTATTCCAAACAACACTTATTAACACGGCCTTTTAATTTAATTTTAAAATTATTATAAAATAAAATTTCATTTAAAAGCGACTGAAAAATTTTATGACGATAAATACGCCGAGATTATTAAATAATATAATATAATTTAAATTAATTATATTTAAGGAGAGTGTATTATAATGAACGAACGCAAAGGAATTATCACGATGGGCGGCAACCCTATGACGCTTGTGGGCAATGAGCCGAAAGTCGGCGAGAAAGCACCGGACTTCACGCTCTTAGATGCAAAGCTTGAGCCTAAAAGCTTAAAAGACTTCGCCGGCAAGATTAAAGTAATTTCAGTTGCGCCGTCGCTCGACACTAAAGTCTGCAACCTGCAGCTTCACTGGTTCAACGAGGACATGGCAAGCAGACCGGAAGGCGTTGTAGTATTAAACGTCACAATGGACTTGCCGTTTGCAATCGGCCGCTTCTGCGCCACTGAAGGCATCGAGAACGCTATAGCACTGTCAGATCACCGCGAGGCATCGTTCGGCCTTAACTACGGCGTTTTAATCAAAGAGCTTAGACTTTTAGCAAGATCGATTTTCATAGTCGATAAAGACGATATACTGCGCTACGTCCAGATCGTCCCTGAAGAGACCAACGAACCGAACTACGACGACGCTGTTAAATTCCTCGAGACTTTATAATAATTAAATTACATGTCAGCTCTAACTGATTTATTAATCGCCGGAGCTTTAATATTAATTTATTATTTAATCTCGCTTAGACGCAAGAAATAATTTTATAATTTAAAAATTTCCCGCGTGATTTGCTGCGCGGGAGTTTTAATTTTAATTTTTAATTCCTGCAAGCTCGATAATTAATTCATGTAGTTCATGCTAAAGCTTTTGCAAAATTTAATCGCGTCATTAAATTTAATTCTTAATTCCGGCCAAGTCCGACAGCTCATCCATGCTCAGGCCGTCACGAATGCCGAAGCGCGTTAATACAAAATCATATTTAGTCGGGTCTTCGGGATTTAATTTAGCAAGCGAGTTTGTGATCTCTAAAGCAGTTTTTAAATCGGCCTGCTTGCGTTTGCTCAGGCCTAATCTCTGCGATATATTATGAATATGCGTGTCCGTCGGCATAATTAAATCTTTAGGCTTAATAATTTTCCAGCCGCCAGGGTCAACGTCGTCATGGCGCACCATCCATTTCAAAAATAAAAACAGCCGCTTGCACGCGCTGCCGTCCTTCGGAGCTGTGATTAACAGGAAATGCGATAATAAATTTGCGTCATAATTATTATTCACGCTCAAAGCTTCAGCAAATAAATCAAGCGCGCTTAATAAATTATTATTAGCTTTAATTAAGCATTCGCGCAAAAAATTCTCTATGCTCTCATATTGCTTTAAAACTTTAGCGATATTAATTAACAAATTTTCCATGTCGCTTGCAGTCGTAAATCTATGCTTAAAATTTTTTAATAAGCCCTTTAAATCATTAAAATTTTCAAGCAAAAATTTTCGCGGCTCATTGCCTAATTTATTAAGCACTGCGTCAACGCTCTTTAAAATCTGTGCAACGCGGCCATAAGCCAGCGACGACGCAATCAATCCGACTGCTTCAATATTCTCCGGCGCATAGCAATGCAGGAACCATAACGGATCAGGCTGTATTAATTCTTTGCGGCTGTAAGCAAAGTAAAGCCCGTCAAGAAACGCCTTTAATTTAACTTGCTGCTCACTTAAATTTAAATTTAAATCATTCATAATTTTTAATATTAAAAATTCCCCTGCGCAGCACACACAG
>JAFSNU010000359.1 GCA_017447325.1 Synergistaceae bacterium
CTTACGCCCGACGGCAGAGAGCCAGCCAAGCATAGCAGGAGCGGCCATGAAATTTGCATATCATTTAATAATGACGTTCGCGAATGGCTTTTGTCATGTTTAAATTTTAAGGAAATTGAAGACGCTTTTGCAGTCCGTGAACTTATTAAACAATTTTTAAATGCTGTAGCAAGCATGGAGGATGATGATTTAAAAATGAAAGATATTAAAGATTTATTTTCTAAAGATGCCGAAACTGGTAGGGCAGCCAAAGACATTGTGTTAGCTTTTACGAGCTTTATAAAAGACAAGCGGCAGGAATTATTGGAGGCAGTTCGTGATAAAGTTAGAGAAGACGAGAACTTTAAAAATCGTGAACCCCAGGGGATAAATGACGGCTGGCTTAAATACGAATATGACAATGAGAAAGAAATTTTTGTTACGCTTGAAATTGCTAAGGATGACTGTACATATGTTGCATTTACAAAAGATGGCGTAAACAGTCAAGATGAATTTAGAAAAGCTTTCCATAAAAAATTTAGGGAATCCCGCGGTGGCATAAATAGCGATTATAAGGGTAGTGGCGGTAAGGGCTATATTGATTGGGAGATTTGCTATGTTGATGACAAAAACTCGCCGAATTTTTGGTTTAATGATCTCAACGCGCTCAACGATGCTACGATAGACATATGCTTTGACCAGACTAAATTTGATGAATTTGTTGAGCAGTGCGCTGAAAAAATTAAAGCTTTTCTTGATTTTAAATATAAGCGCAGCCGGAAGGATAAGCATTATGCCTAAAGACATGACGTCGGTTAGACATGACAGGCTCTCGCGGATTATGGCGTGTCTGCAGTCCAAAAACGTGGGAGCCTCGCATGATGAACTTTATTCAGTCGGCGAGTACAACAGCGAGCGGACGTTCCAGAATGATTTGTATTATCTTCGCGGCATTTACAGTGCTGATATAAAATATGACTGTCATAAAAAATTATATAAGCTTGAGAGCTCGGGAATTTTCCAGCTGAATCTCAAGGTAACGAGAAACGAAATTGAAGCGTTGACGGCGGGCTTGAAAATGTCCGAGCATTTTTTGCCGCATTTACAAGATGCAGCTGAGTCTTTATGGCATAAGCTTGAAAATTATATTCCTGAACAGGTAATCTCATGGGGAGCTGAAATTGTAAAGTCAACGCTTATGACTGTACCAGTCAGCGAGAGCTGCAGCTCTGCGAGGCTGGCAGAAATTTTTAGCACGCTGCTTGAAGCTAAGCGTGAGCATAAGGCAGTAAATATTTTATACTCTGCTCCGACGAAAATGCCTAAACAATGGATATTGTCGCCTTATGATTTTTATTTTCGCGGCAATTCCTGGTACATGCTCTCGTATAATCATAAATTTGAAAATTTAGGCATTCATAGATTAAGCAGGATAATAAGCGCGTCGTTAGCACCGGATGAAGAATATATTTTGCCTGAGGACTCTGGCTTTACGGATGACTATGTTTTATCGGCCTGGCATGTCATACCTGGCTTTGAGAAAAATTTTATTAAAGTTCATATAACAGAGCCTTTAGCTGAGAGCTTCAGGGAGATTAAATGGCATCCGACGCAAGAAATCGAAGAGTGTGAGGGCGAGGACAAAGGAATTATATTAACTGCTGAAGTTCCGGATTTATACGAAGCTGCCCGCTGGGTTATGTCCGGAGCTCCGCATATCGAAGTGATAGAGCCCGAAGATTTAAAAAATATAGTTAAAGAGCTTGCGAATGAAATTTTAAGCAAATTATAATAAAATATATATTAACTTGAATTAAATTGAAAGGGGCGGGCGCGTGAGTATAAAAGATATTGCCGAAAAAAATTTGGAAGCGATTAATAGCGTCTTTGCTGACATAGTGAACGTGTTTTTCGCTGTGAACGGAATTGATGCTGAAGTAGATCCAAATGATTTAGATGACGCTAAAGCTCGCACAAACTACAAGCCTTCTAATGAAAATAAACTTCGCGAGCAGGAGCGGGACGTCGTAAAATTTTGGAAGCGGCCGGACGGCGAAGCTGTAATTTGTCTTGTCGGCCTTGAGAACCAGACGAGCGTTGATAATTATATGCCGCTGCGAGTGATTGGCTACGAGGGCGCGGACTACCGGGGCCAGCTTAAATCTAAAACTAAAGCTAAAGCGCAACAAGAGAAAGTCGAGCCGCATTTTATTATAACTATAGTTTTATATTTCGGCGTGAATAGACGCTGGCCTAAAAAGCGGTCGCTGCATGATATGCTGAATGTACCCGAGCAGTATCGTAAAGTTGTCAACGACTGCCGTGTGAATGTCTTGGAGCTTGCCTGGCTATCGGACGAGCAGGAAAAGTTATTTAAGAGCGATTTTTTCTACATCGTTCATTATCTGCGGCAGGCACGAAAGAAGGAGAAACTTGATGTTATCCCCGAGGAAAAGTTAAAGTATGTAAGCGAAACGGCGACTCTTTTAAAAGCGTTGTCAAGGGATGATGAGTATGACGTCGTAATCGAGGAGTTGAACAAGTTTGATGCTAAAAACAGGAAAGGAGAAAAAGGCATGAAGTTACCGAGTTTATTTGATGCCGCGCGTGCCGAAGGCGAAGCAAGAGGCGAGGCAAGAGGCGAAGCGAGAGGCGAAGCAAGAGGCAGAGCGGAAGGCAGAGCGGAAGGCAGAACGGAAGCTTGCTCAAACATTAGGCAGCGTTTAATCGCTGAGTTGGGGATGTCGCCGGAAGAGGCCGACAGGTTTGTCAATCCGGTCTTGGCGGGTGCGAATTAATTTTTTGGAGCAAAATGAAGTTACCGAGTTTATTTGATGCTGCGCGTGCTGAAGGTGAAGCGAGAGGCGAAGCAAGAGGCAGAGCGGAAGGCAGAGCAGAAAGCAGAACGGAAGCTTGCTCAGACATTAGGCAGCGTTTAATTGCTGAGTTGGGTATGTCTCCGGAAGAGGCCGACAGGTTTGTCAACCCGGTCTTGGCTGGGGCAAATTAAATTATAAAATAACGGGACAGGAATTATGCCCGTCCCGTTTTAATTTTAAATTTAAAATTTTAAGCTTTAAGCACCAAGGCTCGAGTACCAGAATTTTTTATTATGCGCACGCTTTAGCTCGTCGCGCTCGGCTAAAATCTTTAACGCCTCGTTCGCTGCTTTAACGCTGTGATCTATTCCAGTATAAACAAACTGGTCGTTTACTCGATTTGCTACGACTGCAAAGACAGCTCCAGCTCTCAGGCCGTAAACGCTTGCGACAGTGAAGACTGTTGCC
>JAFSNU010000360.1 GCA_017447325.1 Synergistaceae bacterium
ACACCCCTCTGTCACTGCGTGACATCTCTCCTAACAGGGGCGGCTAAAACATTTTTAAATTATTTGCTAATCTTAAAAACTTTCACGCTTAACTAAAGCTTTATCATCAAGCAGCTTAAACTCTATTTCATCGCCGCAAATATTTTTTAACTTCCTTATCAGCTCCGGCAGCGACGCGCGTTCCATCTCGCCGTGTTCCATTACCGCGATATTCAAGCCTGATTTATTCGCGTCTATTAGCTCATGATATTTCATGTCAGCCGTTAAATAAACATCAGCTTCAAAATTTTTAGCTAAAGGCCAGAACTCCGCACCCGAGCCTCCGCATAACGCAACGCGCAAAATTTTATTATTATTAGCTCTATAATAATCAATATAGCTCAAGCCCCAAGCCGCCTTAACGCGATTTAAAAATTCTTTATAATCTAAAGCTCCGCTTAAAACTCCGCACGCGCCTAATCCCGATTCTAAATCTAAAGCTCTTATATTATTTAAGCTAATTAATTTTGCAAGCTCAGTATTAACGCCGCCCTCAACAATATCCCAGTTAGTATGCGCGGCTATTACTGCAATATTATTTTTAATCGCAGCGCGTAAAACCCGCCCTTGCTCAGTCTCAAAATCAATTTTCTTAATAGCTCGAAATATAACCGGATGATGACATAATAAAATTTCGAAGTTATCTTTAGCCGCTTTAATCACAGCCTCTTCTACAGCGTCAAGACAAACTGCAACTTTATTTACTTTTAAATTTAAATCGCCCGTCATCAAGCCCGGGTTGTCCCAGCTCTCCGCAAGCTCGAACGGCGCAGCTTCATTTAATTTATTTATAAATTCTTTAACTTTCATAATTATTTAATAATCCTTTCAAGTTTCGTTTAAGCGCACTATGAGGTCATCGATGTTTAGGATAAAAATTAAACTATTGACAGTAACGGGTCCAGGGACTAAGTCCCTGGCTCGTCGCGTAAAGATTTAAAAACTTTAGCGAACAAAATTTTTATCACAAATACAAATAATCTCAAATCTTTGCGCCATCTAAACGGCTCTTGAACTAATCTATACAGCCATTCAAAGCCGATCTTCTGCATCCAGACCGGAGCGCGCTTTAAATTTCCTGCGTAAACATCAAACGATCCGCCGACGCCTATCGCAAGCACAGGTCCTAAACGCTCGGCGTGAAGGCTCACCCATTTTTCCTGCCTCGGCAAGCCCATAGCAACTAACAAAATTTTTGCTCCGCTCGCCGCAACTTGATTAGCTATATTTATATCATTAATATCAAAATATCCGTCCCGCGCTCCGGCAACTATCAAGCCCGGGTACTTCGCCGCTAAAACTTCAGCGCAAATTTTCGCCGTGTCGCCCTTCGCGCCTAAAAAATATACAGGCCAGCCCTCAGCCGCAGCCATACGGCATAAATTTTCAGCGAAGTCAATTCCCGTTATGCGCTCCTGAATAGGCATTCCCAGAAATCTCATTCCCATTAATAAGCCCGTCCCGTCGGCCAAGACCAACGCCGCGCGTTTCAAAATATTTCTGTATTCTGAATCATGCAGAGCCTCGTCCATTCCTAAAGCATTTACAGTAGCAACAAGCTGCGCCGATTTATATTTATTATCAGCGTTAAAGATCAAGCCCCTTGCTTTAGTCAGCGCGTAATTCATCGAGACATTATCGAAAGGCACGCCCCATAGTTCGGGCTTGTCGTTTATTATTACAGATTTTTTCTCATTCATTTTTAATTTAATTAATCTAAATAAAACAGGCAGCACAGCAGCTAAAGCACACAGCACCGCAATTCCCCAAAACGTCCATACAGCACGCCCATTCTGAGGCTGAACTAATGCAAACGCTATGCTTATTAACGCGCAAACTCCCGCAACAAATCTTATCGCGTCAGGATGCTCAATGCCATTACTTATTAATTTCTCATATAAATATAAATTATTTAAGCCGTACTGCCCATTATCTATAAATACTTGACTTACTAAATATAAAGACAGCTCGCATATCGGCATGGCAAACAATCCAAGCGATAAAAACAGCATCGAGCTTAAAACAATTCCCTTGGCCGCGCCGATAATAGCCGTCCCAGCCGCTAAGATGCTCCACATCGAACTCATCGCCCGGCCGGCCTGCTTATACGCATTGCCAAATCTGCTCCAAAATGCTGTTAATAAAGCAAGGCAGCTATAAGCCATAAAGAACGCGTCGCCGCCCTCGATGCCGTCGTTGCTTATTAAACACGCGACAAGCATTAGCGCAAA